>NZ_JBLVXX010000002.1:0-206350 GCF_048283985.1 Enterobacter cloacae complex sp. 6730903
CCCCCCCCCCCCCCCCCCCCCCCCCCCCCCCCCCCCCCCCCCCCCCCCCCCTTTTTTCAAGCACAAGACGGCATACCAGATAATGGCGTATGTCTCGTGGGCTCGGAGATGTGTATAAGAGACAGGTCATATGCAGACCGTAAAATACGCCGCGACCAATTAACTCCCCTGCCAGCACCAGCACAAAGGCCAGAGACAGCAACGGCAGCGCAGGCGAGTAACCTTTAAGCTGAGGGGCAATCCAGCACACCAGCGCCGCCGTCAGCAGCACCACACGCCAGGCCATCAGCGAACCGTAATCCGGCACCAGCGCCGAAGCCTGCTGGATAGAGCTGTGAATAGTCGCCAGCTCTGCTCCCTGCATAAGCGCGACAACGGTACTGATTACCAGCGCCAGCAGCGAGACCGCGGGCAGCAGGCGCATCGCCCAACCATTAATGCCAGCCACACGCAGCAGCAGATAACCCAGCAGCGGCCCGCCAATAAACATAGTCAGGAAGAAGCTCATCGGCGTCCAGACGCTATACCAGGTCGGAACGGTATCGATGGTGTTGTACACCCGGACCATCATCCAGACGAAGACAACGCCCAGTACCATGGTGACGATGAGCCACAACGCGCGTAACCCTGACGGCAGCTTTTTCACCGCTGCCAGTAACCACCCCAGCCCACCAACGGCAAAGAAGATTGCCCCGCTGGCAATCTCGTTACTCAGCGAGGAGGCACCTACGCGGTTCAGGGAGTTGAACGCGCGCATCGGTGAGCCGAGGTGCAGCGTAGAGGCGATAAACCCAATGCCCATCAACACCCACAGGCCAAACATGCTTAACACCAAACGCTGCTGCTGTTCAGCATTGAGGTTCCCTTTTAACAGCGCCAGCGCAAGGACGATAAACCCGCCTGCCACGCACTGCCCAAAGACCGTGAAGATCATCAGCGGCCATTCATGCCATCCACTTCCCATCTCACACCTCCTTCGGATTTGCCAGGTAGCCGGTGGTGTCACCCGTCGGACGGCTGTTGGCGTTAGGTTTAATCACAATACTCGGCTTCGTGAAGTGCGCAGACGGCAGCGGCGCGACGGCAGCAAGCTGGCCGTGTTTTTTGCGCAGCTCCTCAATCGGGCCAAAGTTCAGCGCGCGCAGCGGGCAGGATTCGACGCAGATGGGCTTTTTGCCGTCCGCCACGCGGCTGTGGCAGCCGTCGCACTTGGTCATGTGGCCTTTGGCGGCATTGTACTGCGGCGCGCCGTACGGGCAGGCCATGTGGCAGTAACGACAGCCGATGCAGACATCCTCATCCACCACCACAAAACCGTCGTCGCGCTTGTGCATTGCCCCGCTCGGGCAGACCTTGGTGCAGGCCGGATCTTCGCAGTGGTTGCAGGCAATCGACAGGTAATAGGCGAAGACATTCTGATGCCAGACGCCGTTGTCCTCCTGCCAGTCGCCGCCCGCGTATTCATAAATACGCCGGAAGCTGACGTCCGGGGTCAGGTCTTTGTAATCCTTGCAGGCCAGCTCGCAGGTTTTGCACCCGGTGCAGCGGCTGGAATCAATAAAAAATCCATACTGGGTTGTCATCGGTTACTCCTTACGCCTTTTCAACCTGAACGAGGTTTGTGTGGGATGGGTTGCCCTTCGCCAGCGGCGATGGACGCTGCGTAGTGAGAACGTTGATGCAGCCCGCCTGATCGATACGGTTCGCATCCGGGTTATACCAGGCCCCTTCCCCCAGCGCGACAACGCCAGGCATCATGCGCGGAGTCACTTTAGCTTCGATATGCACTTCGCCACGCCCGTTGAAGATACGTACGCGATCGCCATTACTGATGCCGCGCGCTTTCGCATCCATCGGGTTGATCCACATCTCCTGTCGGCAGGCCGCTTTCAGTACGTCAACGTTGCCGTAGGTGGAGTGAACACGCGCTTTGTAGTGGAAACCGGTCAACTGAAGCGGGAATTTCTCCGTCAGCGGATCGTTGTAGTTTTCGAAGCCTGGCGTATAAATCGGCAGCGGATCGATAACGTCCCCTTCCGGCAATTCCCACGTTGCAGCAATTTTTGCCAGCTCTTCGGAGTAGATCTCGATTTTGCCCGACGGCGTGGTCAGCGGATTGGCCTGCGGATCGTCGCGGAAGGCTTTATACGCCACGTGATGCCCTTCCGGATCGCGCTGCTTGTACATGCCCTGCTTGCGGAAGGTATCGAAGTCCGGCAGGTCAGGAATGGCTTTGCGGGAAAGCTCGTGCAGATGGCGCATCCAACCTTCCTGAGTACGTCCTTCAGTGAACTGCTGCTCAACGCCAAGACGTTTCGCCAGCTCAGAAGTCATCTCGTAGATGGTTTTGCACTCGAAGCGCGGTTTGATGGCCTGATCAGTGAAGATCACATAGGACATGTTGCCGCAGGAGGCGTCCAGCGCGAAATCCATCTGCTCAGACGCGGTGCAGTCCGGGAGCAGAATATCGGCATACTTCGCCGACGAGGTCATGTGGCAGTCGATCACCACAATCATTTCGCACTTTTTGTCGTCCTGCAAAATTTCATGGGTGCGGTTGATTTCAGAGTGCTGGTTGATCAGGCAGTTACCGGCATAGTTCCAGATCATTTTGATCGGCACGTCCAGCTTATCTTTGCCCCGAACACCGTCGCGCAGCGCGGTCATTTCCGGGCCGCGCTCGATCGCGTCCGTCCACATAAACATGGAGATGCTGGTCTGAACCGGGTTATCCAGCGTTGGCATACGTTCAAACGGGACTTCATACGAGCCTTCACGCGCCCCGCTATTACCGCCGTGAATGCCGACGTTGCCAGTCAGAATCGAGAGCATAGAAATAGCACGGGTGGCAATTTCGCCGTTCGCGTGACGCTGCGGTCCCCAACCCTGGCTGATATAGGCCGGTTTCGTTGAACCAATTTCACGCGCCAGCTGAACAATACGTTCGACTGGAATGCCGGTGATGGTGGATGCCCACTCAGGGGTTTTCGCTACCCCGTCGCTGCCCTGACCAAGAATGTACGCTTTGTAATGCCCGTTAGCCGGTGCGCTGGCTGGCAGGGTCTTCTCGTCATAACCCACGCAGTATTTATCCAGGAACGGCTGATCGACGAGGTTTTCAGTGATCATCACATACGCCAGCGCATTGACCAGCGCCGCATCGGTACCAGGGCGAATAGGGATCCACTCATCTTCACGTCCCGCACCGGTATCGGTATAGCGCGGATCAACGATGATCATACGTGCGTTGGATTTGGCGCGCGCCTGCTCAAGATAATAGGTTACCCCACCGCCGCTCATGCGCGTTTCGCCTGGGTTGTTGCCGAACAACACTACCAGTTTACTGTTTTCGATATCCGACGGACTGTTGCCGTCTGCCCAGCCGCCGTAGGTGTAGTTCAGCCCCGCAGCAATCTGTGCGGAAGAGTAGTCGCCGTAATGATTGAGATAGCCGCCGCAGCAGTTCATCAGGCGCGCCACCAGCGTTTTACCCGGCGGCCAGGAGCGGGTCATGGTACCGCCCAGCGTCCCGGTGCCATAGTTGAGATAGATGGATTCGTTGCCGTACTCTTTGATCAGGCGCTGCATGTTGGTCGCGATAATATCGTAGGCTTCGTCCCAGCTAATGCGCTCGAACTTCCCTTCCCCACGCTTACCGACGCGCTTCATTGGGTATTTCAGACGATCCGGATTATAAACGCGACGGCGCATTGAACGGCCACGCAGACAGGCACGAACCTGATGTAACCCTTCGTAGTTATCATCGCCAGTATTGTCGGTTTCGACATATTTGATTTCACCGTCCACAACATGCATACGCAGGGGACAACGGCTACCACAGTTAACGGTACAGGCACTCCACACCACTTTTTCCGGGGCTGAAGCGGGAGACAGAGCCTCCGCCGCCGACGCCAGACGGGTAAAAGGGAGCGTAAAGGCGCTGCTGGCAACCGCCAGACCACCTATTGCCGTGGTTTTCATCAACCCACGGCGAGTGACCTCGGCAGCCATTAACGCTTCAGGCGCTTTGATTTTCATAAAGACTCACTTTGGTTGCTCACAAAGAAAAGAGAGGCGGCGCAAACCGCTATGTAGTTTTATTTATAACGAATTACAACGTTATTGGTGTTTTATGCTAACTTTCGTTCGGAGAAGTATTACTACTTTAGAGTGAGGAGGTATTGCGTCGTATCAATTCAGAGGGATAAAAAAAGCGCCCGAAGGCGCTTTTGTGCGTGAATGCAAAATCATTATCCGATGTACTGCTGACCTTTCATGTAAGGACGCAGCACTTCTGGGATCTCAATACGTCCATCAGCCTGCTGGTAGTTTTCCAGCACGGCAACCAGCGTACGGCCGACAGCCAGACCAGAACCGTTCAGGGTATGAACCAGACGGGTCTTCTTGTCGGACTTGCTGCGGCAACGCGCCTGCATACGGCGAGCCTGGAAATCCCAGACGTTAGAGCAGGAGGAGATTTCACGGTAGGTATTTTGCGCAGGCACCCAGACTTCGAGGTCGAAGGTTTTGCAGGCGCCGAAGCCCATGTCACCGGTACACAGCGCCATACGGCGATATGGCAGCCCCAGCAGCTCCAGCACTTTCTCTGCGTGACCCGTCATCTCTTCCAGCGCGTCCATAGACTCTTCCGGACGAACGATCTGCACCATCTCAACTTTATCGAACTGGTGCATACGGATCAGACCGCGCGTATCGCGACCGTAAGAACCGGCTTCAGAACGGAAACATGGAGAGTGTGCGGTCAGTTTGATTGGCAGATCGTCTTCGTCGATGATCTCATCACGCACGAGGTTGGTCAGCGGCACTTCCGCGGTTGGGATCAGCGCGTAGTTGCTGCTGTCAGCTTCCTCGTCCAGCGGACGGGTATGGAACAGATCGCCGGCAAATTTCGGCAGCTGGCCTGTACCGTACAGTGTATCGTGGTTAACCAGATACGGAACGTAGGTTTCGCTGTAGCCATGCTGCTCGGTGTGCAGATCCAGCATGAACTGCGCCAGCGCGCGGTGCAGATGGGCAATCTGACCTTTCATTACCACAAAGCGAGAACCGGTCAACTTAACCGCAGCCGCAAAGTCCAGGCCCGCGTGCATTTCGCCCAGCGTGACGTGATCGCGCACCTCAAAGTCAAACTCGCGAGGCGTACCCCAGCGTTTCACTTCAACGTTGTCGTTTTCGTCTTTGCCGACAGGCACGCTGTCGTCAGGAATGTTCGGGATCGCCAGAGCGATATCACGAATTTCAGCCTGAAGAACGTCCAGTTCAGCTTTCGCCTGATCCAGCTCTTCACCCAGCTTGTTCACTTCCAGGCGTAATGGCTCAATATCTTCCCCGCGCGCTTTCGCCTGGCCAATGGATTTCGATCGAGAATTACGCTCTGCTTGCAGATTTTCAGTTTGTACCTGCAAAACTTTACGACGCTCTTCAAGAGCGCGCAGCTTATCTACATCCAGCTTAAAGCCCCGGCGTGCCAGTTTTTCAGCGACTGCGTCTGGCTCATTACGCAGCAGATTGGGATCGAGCATGCTTATCCTGTGCTTATCGAATTAAAAGAGGAAAAAGTGACCACAGCCTGCGGCCACAGAGATATATTGCCAACATTACCGCAACGATTGAACTAACGGTAGCGTTTTATAGGGCTATTTTGATCCTGTCCGGCAAGCCAGGCGAGCTTTTCGCCAATCTTACCCTCAAGACCTCTGTTTGTGGGGTGATAATAGCGGGTTTGTGCCATCTCCTGCGGGAAATACTCTTCCCCGGCGGCGTAGGCATTGGGTTCATCATGGGCGTAGCGATACTCCTGCCCATACCCCATCTCTTTCATCAATTTGGTTGGCGCATTGCGAAGATGTACCGGCACATCGTAGTCCGGGCGCTCACGCGCGTCCGACATCGCCGCTTTGAAGGCGGTATACACCGCGTTACTTTTCGGCGCGCAGGCCAGATAGACAATCGCCTGCGCAATGGCACGCTCGCCTTCCGCGGGCCCGACGCGGGTAAAGCAGTCCCAGGCGGAAATAGCGACCTGCATGGCGCGTGGATCGGCATTTCCGACATCTTCCGACGCAATGGCCAGGCAGCGACGCGCGACATATAACGGATCGCCACCGGCGGTAATGATACGCGCGTACCAGTAGAGCGCCGCATCCGGGGCGCTGCCGCGCACGGACTTATGTAATGCCGAGATCAGGTCGTAAAAACGATCGCCTTTATTATCGAAGCGTGCGCTGCGTTCACCGGCTATTTCGGTGAGCAATTCAGGTTTCAGTACGCGCTTGCCCGCATCGTCCACTTCAGCCATATCGGCCATCATTTCCAGCGTATTCAGTGCCCGACGCGCATCGCCGTTGACCAGTTCAGCGATCGCACGACGCGTGTCGTCTGGCAGAACGATATCCTGTCCGCCGTAACCCCGCGCGTTGTCCTCCATCGCCTGGGTCAGAACCTTTTCGATATCTTCCGTGGTCAGCGACTTAAGAAGATAGACGCGCGCACGAGAAAGGAGCGCAGAGTTCAGCTCAAACGACGGGTTTTCCGTGGTTGCGCCGATGAAGAAAATCGTGCCGTCTTCAATGTGCGGCAGAAACGCATCCTGTTGGCTCTTGTTGAAGCGGTGGACTTCATCGACAAACAGAATGGTGCGGCGCCCGGCATTGCGGTTTTGCCGCGCGCGCTCGATCGCCTCACGGATCTCCTTCACGCCGGACGTCACCGCCGAGATGCGCTCAACGTCCGCGTTAGCATAGCGGGCGATCACTTCAGCGAGGGTTGTTTTGCCGGTGCCGGGTGGGCCCCAGAGGATCATGGAGTGCAGATGCCCCGCCTCAATAGCGCGCGGCAAGGGTTTCCCCGCAGCCAGCAGGTGTTGCTGGCCGATGTACTGCGCTAAATTTTCTGGCCGCATACGGGCGGCCAGAGGTTGAAACGCATTATCTGAAAAATCGAGCGACAGGTTGCTCACTCATGCCTCTTACTTATTACGTTGGTCGTCCACCGTTACGCCCTGCGGCGGGGTAAAGGTGAATTTCGAAGCATCTACAGCGCCGTTTTGCTGAGACTTAAGCTGATAGCTACTGCGCTGATCGTCCTGCTCAACCGCACCGAACTGATTAATGGTACCGTTGCTGCTCACGTTAATGGTGAACTGCTTCAGGTTACCGTTGCTGCCTTTTGGCGTCAGGACGAACTCATCACCGTTTTGTTTAATGTTGTACTGCTGCCAGTCGCTGGACTGGTTACGGGCAATGAGCATAAACGGCGTATTGCTGGTCGCATCTTTCAGCCAGGTGGCGGTCGCCTGCTCAACAAACGGGTTGTAGAACCATAAGGTTTTCCCGTCGGACACCAGCACGCTTTCATCCGGCTGGGTCATGTGCCAGTTGAAGAGATTCGGGCGTTTCACCCACAAATCCCCCTGACCTTCCTGCACCGCGTTGCCGCTGCCGTCAGTCACTTTTTGCGTGAAGCTGGCGTGGAAGCTGCTCACTTTATCCAGTCGGCTTTTAAGGTCGCTGGCTGCATCAGCCCAGACGCTGCTGGCAACAAAACTGGAGAGTAATGCACAGGCGATGGCGATTTTTTTCATTGTTATTCCTTAAAATACGTCTTCCCGATATGGGGGTTCCGTTTCTATTCTGGACCTGCCCGAAGGCAGGCGACAGAAGAATATGCTTAATTTTTGCTGATTTACCCTTCTTTGCAATCGCTGAAGGTTAATCAAACGGCGGTGGCGCCAGCACCTCACGGTTACCGTTATGCCCCTGTTCGCTCACGATGCCCTGGGCTTCCATCTGCTCGATGATACGCGCCGCGCGGTTGTAGCCAATACGGAACTGGCGCTGGACGCCGGAGATGGACGCCTTACGTTTTTCGGTGACGAAATTAACCGCCTGGTCAAATAACGGATCCAGCTCTTCGCCGCCGTCAAAACCACCGCCGCCGCCTTCACTTTCACTGTCGGAGGTGATGCCGTCGACGTATTGCGGCCGCCCGCGCGCTTTCCAGTCCTGCACCACCGCGTGCACTTCCTGGTCGCGAACAAACGCACCGTGGACACGCACCGGCGAGGTGGAGTTCGGGCCGGAATAGAGCATATCCCCCATCCCCAGCAGCGACTCTGCACCGCCCTGGTCAAGGATAGTACGCGAGTCAATTTTACTCGACACGGTAAACGCGATACGGGTCGGGATGTTTGCCTTAATAAGACCGGTGATAACGTCTACGGACGGACGCTGCGTTGCCAGTACCAGATGGATGCCCGCCGCACGCGCTTTCTGTGCCAGACGCGCAATCAGCTCTTCCACTTTCTTGCCAACGGTCATCATCAGGTCGGCGAATTCATCCACCAGCACCACGATGTAAGGCAGTTTTTCCAGCACCGGATGCTGGGCATCCATGCTGTCACCCGGCTTCCAGTATGGGTCCGGAATCGGACGGCCCATACGTGCCGCCTCAGCGATTTTCTCGTTATAACCGGCCAGGTTACGCACGCCCAGCGCCGACATCAGCTTGTAGCGACGCTCCATTTCATTGACGCTCCAGCGCAATGCGTTGGCGGCGTCCTTCATGTCGGTCACCACTTCCGTTAACAGGTGCGGAATGCCTTCGTAGACGGACAGTTCAAGCATTTTCGGGTCGATCATGATGAAACGCACATCTTCAGGCTGCGCTTTGTAGAGCATACTGAGGATCATGGCGTTCACCCCGACCGATTTACCGGAGCCGGTGGTACCCGCAACCAGCAGGTGCGGCATCTTCGCGAGATCGGCAACCACCGGATCGCCAGCGATATCTTTACCCAGCACCACGGTCAGCGGGGACGGGTTGTCGCGGAATTTGGTGTTATCCAGAACTTCACGCAAATAAACGGTCTGGCGTTTCTTGTTTGGCAGCTCAAGGCCAACGTAAGGCTTGCCTGGGATCACTTCCACCACGCGTACCGCCACGGTCGACAGAGAACGCGCCAGGTCACGGGACAGGTTAGAAATACGCGCCGCTTTTACGCCTGGCGCCAGGTTCAGTTCGAAACGGGTGATCACCGGGCCAGGTGAGTAGTTCACCACGTCCGCTTTAATACGGAAGTCAGCCAGACGCGCTTCCACCAGACGGGCCATCTGCTCAAGGGCAAAAGTATCCACCGGTTCGACTTCCGCTGGCGGCGGCGTTAACAGATCCAGCGACGGCAACGGCGTACTTGGTCGTTGCAGCGGACGGCTGTCTCCGTTACGCATCAGCAGCGGGTGAATCAGGCTTTCCTGCGGCTGTGGTGCTGGCTGCTGGAACTGCGGCTGCGGCGGTTGGGCCGGTGGTGTATGCGGCTGCGTATAAGCCTGCGGCGCTGGCTGTTGTGGCTGCGCATTAACCTGCGGCGCTGGCGCCTGACGCACCGGTTCCGCTTCCGGCATCACGCTCGGCGTGAACAGCGGTTCGCTCGGACCGTCATCCACCAGATCTTTCATCGGTGAAAATTCAAAATCCGAGAGCGAGAACGGGTTTGCCCCCGAAGGCTGCTCACCGGAATAACGTTGCTGTTGTGTGGCCGCAAACTGACGCGCTAATTCCGCTTCAGCAGCATCATCCTCATCCTGCTGAGAATGAACATCGTGTTGGTACTCATTCCCGTAGCGTTGAGTCTGCTGGGCGGCAAACTGACGCGCCAGCTCATCCTGATGCAGTTCGTCAGCATCATCTTCGTAGTCGGACTCACGGGCTTTCTCTTCCGCCATACGCTGGGAAGGCAGTTTAATGCCATAAGAGGCAAGCTCCCGGCGCGTCGGTACGCGCACGCGATTAGGGCGCGGCAATTGTGGACCAATGCCCTCTTTTACCTGAGGACGCGGCGCACCGTCGGTTGCCGGGCTGAATAGCGGAGCGGACGCGGCAGCGGCTGCCGTTGCCTGCTTCACGGCTTCCGCTCCCGACGCAACGGCTGGCGCTGGATCTACAGGTGCAACGCTTGCAGAAGGCGCTTTTACAACAGGCTCCTGCACCGGCTCAGGCACGGGCTGATACCAGGCGGCAAGCTGCTCGCGCTCACGGGCACGGCGCTCTTCCACTTCTTCAAAATAGTATAATGGCGGACGGGATGGCTTCGCTTCCTCCACCACTTCGGGTTCAGACACCGGCGCAACATATGGCTGTTCAGGTACAGCGGGTTCGGGCGTATAAGCCTGATGCGGCTGTTGCGGCTCGCTGACAGGCTCAGGCGGCTGATACGGTTGCTGCCACTGTTCCTGCTGCACAGGAATATAGCTTTCAGGCTCCGGCGCAATGGTCGGTTCAGGCGTATGGACGCCTGGCGCAGTCTGCCAGTCTACCTGCGGTTGCTGGATCGCGGACTCCGGTGCCGGAACAGGCGAGGACGGCATCACGGCTTCAACAGGCGCAACATGGGCCTGCGCAGCCGTCGTTGCGGCAGCAGCAGCGGCTACCGGTTCAGTCACGGAATGACCATTTAACAGCGGATCGTATTCGTCATACTCACCCGGCGTGGCTCGATGACCAGAGAACAACACATCATCAGGATCGACGGCCGCGCCGCGATACTCAATCTGCTCCTCTTCATCCATACGTTTGCCGGAGAAAAGCGCGGCATCCGTTTTACGGCCTAACGGGTTAGCGAATTTTTCAGCAACGCGCTGACGGCGCGCCAGAGCACCGCGCAGAATACGGGCACGGCGGGATTCACGACGCTGCACAGGTGCCTCGTCTTCCTCTTCGTACTCATCTTCATATTCGTCTTCATCGACCCACGTATCGTCACGACGGGTGCGATTGCTGGCAAACGTCAGCAGAGTCAGAATAAAGCTGCCGATTTTTTCAGCAATGCTCACCCAGGACCAGCCGGTAAACAGCGTCAGCCCTGCCGCCCAGATGCAGAGCAGCGCCAGCGTGCCGCCGCTGCTGTGAAGCATCGGTTGCAGCGCGGAGCTCAACAGGCTGCCAATCACCCCGCCGGAGGCGAAGTACCAGATGTCATCGGCGTTGATCGCCGCCAGTCCGCAGGAGGTGAGGATCAGCGCCAGGGCGCCAATCAGGCGCAGCGAAACGGCAAAATAATCGATGTAGTCGTCGTTCTGTCGATGACGCCAGGCAAACCAGCATCCGCCAATAATGATGACGGGAAGGGTATAGGCCATCACACCGAAAATGAAGAAAAGCGTGTCCGCAAGCCAGGCGCCGGGAACGCCACCTAAATTATGGATAGGCTCATGCCATGCGGTTTGCGACCAGCTGGGATCTGAGGGGTTGAAACTGAGTAAGGCAGCCATCAGCCAGACGGCAAAAAGGGCAATAACAATCAGTAACGCCTCAAGGAGACGACGTCCGCTGCTTAGCTTAGATAATGTGACTTCTTTGTCTTCAGTGTATTCCTGGCTCAAGAAAGGCTCTCCAGGTATCAGGCATGTCCTGCCTGTGTGCTAAAACGGACAACAGCGCCGGGGCTCCCCGGCACTGTTGCTGTATGGATTAACAGGAGTGTAATCAAACTACACTGATTTTGCACCTGTTCCGTGTTAGCGCGTCTTAATAACCAGACGATTGCTCTGTTTGACCTCTTCCATCACCACATAAGTACGGGTGTCGTTCACGCCTGGCAGACGCAGCAGGGTTTCACCCAGCAGCTTACGGTAGGCGGACATATCAGGCACACGGGTTTTCAACAGGTAGTCAAAATCACCGGAAACCAGATGACACTCTTGAATTTCTTCAAGTTTTTGTACAGCGGCGTTAAATTGCTCAAACACATCTGGTGCACCACGATTCAGAGTAATCTCAACAAATACCAGAAGTGAGGCATCCAGATAATGCGGGTTCAGCAGAGCCGTATAGCCCTGAATAAAACCCTGTCTTTCCAGTCGACGCACACGCTCAAGGCACGGCGTCGGGGAAAGTCCCACACGTTTTGAAAGCTCGACGTTGGAAATACGCCCATCCTTTTGCAATTCATTAAGAATGTTACGATCGATACGGTCGAGATCTTTGCCAGGGCGCTTCTTGCTATCTACCATTATTATTGTCTCTCTGTATTCCTTCCCTACTCCTGCCTGGACCCTGTGCACATCACTGTTCAGAGCCTGTACCCGTTATTCATCACATCGCCTGGTTATGTATTAGACGCGATGTGGATTCGGGTTCTGCGGTAAGAAGACCGTTGCCCGAAAGCAGTCACAGACATCACGTATGGCGTCTGTCCACACCATGCGTAGATTTCACTGACCCGGTAAAAATGGCATTTCCGTGCATGTCTATGCGGCATGCAGTTCGTGCGTCTTTTTTTCTTCCTTGAATGTTTTCGCAAAAGCGCAGGGGATTGTCAAAGCAAAACATCGATTTTTAGTACAAGATGCCGGATATTCATTACGGAGGGGTATTAATCCTCATTTTATTGCCTTATAAACGCGCGGTTTTCAGTAGCAGACGTGATGTGACCGCCTCTGACCCATAGGGCGCGTCTATTGCATATATCGGAAGCAAAACTGCCGTGCTCTTTTTTTACGGCAACAAATTCCCTACAATCCAGCCCATTGCCTGCCAACAACAATGGGGATCTCATGGGCACGACCAAACACAGTAAGCTGCTAATCCTTGGTTCTGGACCTGCGGGATATACCGCAGCGGTCTATGCTGCACGCGCTAACCTGCAACCGGTACTGATTACCGGGATGGAAAAAGGCGGTCAGTTGACCACCACCACGGAAGTGGAAAACTGGCCGGGCGACCCGAACGACCTGACCGGGCCGCTGCTGATGGAGCGCATGCACGAGCATGCCGCCAAATTCGAAACCGAAATCCTGTTCGACCACATTAATAAAGTGGATTTGCAGAATCGTCCGTTCCGCCTGACGGGTGACAGCGGCGAATACACCTGCGATGCGCTGATCATCGCCACCGGCGCCTCTGCCCGCTATCTCGGCCTGCCGTCTGAAGAAGCGTTCAAAGGCCGCGGCGTGTCAGCCTGCGCGACCTGCGACGGTTTCTTCTATCGCAACCAGAAAGTTGCGGTGATCGGCGGCGGCAACACCGCTGTGGAAGAAGCGCTGTATCTGGCAAACATTGCCTCAGAAGTACACCTGATCCACCGTCGCGACACCTTCCGCGCGGAGAAGATCCTGATCAAACGTCTGATGGACAAAGTGGCGAGCGGCAATATTGTGCTGCATACCAACCGTACGCTGGAAGAAGTGACTGGCGATCAGATGGGCGTGGCGGGACTGCGTATCCGTGATACCCAGAACACCGATAACGTCGAATCGCTGGAAGTGGCAGGCCTGTTTGTGGCCATCGGCCACAGCCCGAACACGGCTATCTTCGAAGGTCAGCTGGAGCTGGAGAACGGCTACATCAAAGTGCAGTCTGGCATTCACGGCAACGCCACCCAGACCAGCGTTCCGGGTGTCTTCGCAGCCGGCGACGTAATGGACCATATTTATCGTCAGGCGATCACCTCTGCGGGCACCGGCTGTATGGCCGCGCTGGACGCAGAACGCTATCTGGATGGACTGGCTGAACAAGGTAAATAATCTTTACAAGTCAGTAACAAACGTAAATAAAGGCGGCCACTGGTCGCCTTTATTTTTGCTCGCGTGTAACATGCAGAGGTCTAATTTCTTATAACGTCACCTGCAAAGTACGCAATGGAAAAAACCCGTCAACAAGAATTAACCCGCTGGCTGAAACAGCAAAGCGTTCTGTCCCGCCGCTGGCTTATGATTTCCCGCGTTCTGGGATTTGTCAGCGGTCTGTTGATTGTTGCCCAGGCATGGCTGCTGGCCCGCATTCTCAACCATATGATCATGGAGAACATCCCGCGCGAAGCGCTGCTGTTGCCGTTTATCGTTCTGGTGCTGGTTTTCGTTCTGCGTGCGTGGGTGGTCTGGCTGCGAGAGCGGGTTGGGTTCCATGCCGGGCAGCACATCCGCTATGAGATCCGCCGCAAGGTGCTCGACCGGCTTTCGGAAGCCGGGCCTGCGTGGATCCAGGGCAAGCCGGCCGGTAGCTGGGCGACGCTGATCCTTGAGCAAATCGACGATATGCACGATTACTACGCGCGTTATCTTCCGCAGATGGCGCTGGCGGTGTTTGTGCCTCTGATGATTGTTATCGCCATCTTCCCTGTTAACTGGGTAGCGGCGTTGATCCTGCTGGGCACCGCCCCGCTCATCCCGCTGTTTATGGCGATGGTCGGCATGGGCGCGGCTGATGCTAACCGCCGCAACTTCCTGGCGCTGGGGCGGTTGAGCGGTCATTTCCTGGACCGTCTGCGCGGAATGGAAACCCTGCGGATCTTTGGTCGTGGTGAAGCGGAAACCGAAAACATTCGCCTGGCGTCGCAGGATTTTCGTCAGCGCACCATGGAAGTGTTGCGCATGGCCTTTCTCTCTTCTGGCGTGCTTGAATTTTTCACCTCCCTGTCGATTGCGCTGGTGGCGGTTTACTTTGGCTTCTCCTACCTCGGCGCGCTGGACTTTGGCCACTACGGTACGGCGGTCACGCTCTCCGCCGGGTTCCTGGCGCTGATCCTGGCCCCGGAGTTTTTCCAGCCGCTTCGCGATCTCGGCACCTTTTACCATGCCAAAGCGCAGGCGGTGGGTGCTGCCGACAGCCTGAAAACCTTTATGGAAACGCCGCTGGCGCATCCGGAGCGTGGTGAAGTGACGCTGAATACGAACGATCCGGTGACCATTGAAGCACAGGATTTTTCCGTTCTGTCGCCTGAAGGCAAAGTGCTGGCCGGTCCGCTGAACTTTACCCTGCCTGCCGGGCAACGTGTGGTGCTGGTGGGTACCAGCGGCTCAGGTAAAAGCTCATTGTTGAATGCGCTGTCAGGTTTTATGGCGTACACCGGATCGCTGCGTATCAACAAAACGGAGCTGCGCGAGCTCGATCCTGATGCCTGGCGTAAACAGCTGAGTTGGGTGGGGCAAAACCCTCAGCTGCCAGCTCCGACGCTGCGCGAGAATGTGCTGCTGGCACGCCCGGATGCGCGTGAAGATGAGCTGCAATCGGTCCTCGACCGCGCCTGGGTCAGCGAGTTTCTGCCGCTGCTTGCGCAGGGTGTCGATACCGTCATTGGCGATCAGTCTGCCGGGCTGTCAGTTGGCCAGGCACAGCGCGTCGCGGTCGCCCGTGCGCTGCTGAATCCCTCTTCGCTAATGCTGCTGGACGAACCCGCCGCCAGCCTGGACGCTCACAGCGAGCAGCGCGTGATGGATGCGCTTAACGCAGCCTCACGCCAGCAAACCACCCTGATGGTGACCCACCAGCTGGAAGGTATTGCCGACTGGGATCAGATCTGGGTGATGGAAAACGGACACATTGTTGAGCAAGGCGATTACGCCGCGCTTGTTGCCGCGCAGGGGCCGTTTGCGACCCTGCTGGCGAACCGTCAGGAGGATATCTGATGCGCGCCCTGCTTCCGTATCTTGCACAGTATAAACGCCACAAATGGATGCTGACACTCGGGATCGTGCTGGCGATCGTCACGCTGCTGGCCAGCATCGGCCTGCTAACGCTTTCCGGCTGGTTCCTCTCCGCGTCTGCGGCCGCAGGCTTTGCCGGGCTGTACAGCTTTAACTACATGCTGCCTGCCGCCGGGGTGCGCGGCACGGCGATTACGCGAACTGCCGGGCGCTACTTCGAGCGTCTGGTCAGCCACGACGCGACCTTCCGCGTGCTGCAACACCTGCGTATTTACACCTTCAGCAAACTGCTGCCCCTCTCCCCTGCCGGGCTGGCACGTTTTCGACAGGGCGAATTACTCAACCGCGTGGTCGCGGATGTGGATACGCTGGATCACCTCTATTTGCGCGTCATTTCACCCATGGTGGGCGCGTTTGTGGTGATTGTCGTGGTGACGCTGGGGTTGAGTTTCCTGGATGTTCCCATCGCACTGACGCTCGGCGGCATCATGCTGATGACGCTGATTATTCTGCCGCCCCTGTTTTATCGTGCAGGTAAAACCACCGGGGAAAACCTGACGCGTCTGCGCGGGGAATATCGCCAGCAGCTCACCGCCTGGTTGCAGGGACAGGCCGAGCTTACCCTTTTTGGCGCCAGCAAGCGCTACCGCGCCCGTATGGAAAATACGGAGCTGAACTGGCATGAAGCCCAGCGTCGCCAGTCTGAACTGACCGCGTTCTCCCAGGCGCTGATGATGTTAATTGGTGGGATTGCCGTAATCGCCATGCTCTGGATGGCCTCCGGTGGCGTGGGCGGTAACGCGCAGCCTGGCCCGCTGATTGCGCTGTTTGTTTTCTGTGCCCTGGCAGCCTTTGAAGCCTTAGCCCCGGTCACGGGCGCCTTTCAGCATCTCGGCCAGGTGATTGCCTCTGCGCTGCGCATTACGGATATTGCCGAGCAGGAGCCGGAAGTGAAGTTCAGCGCCGGTCAAACCGCTGTACCGGAGCAGGTCGCGCTGACGCTCAGCAATGTCACTTTCGCCTACGACAAGCAGGCGCAAAACGCGCTGGAAGACATCACCCTTTCTGTTGATGCCGGGCAGCGCATTGCGATCCTTGGCCGTACGGGATGTGGGAAATCGACACTTCTGCAACTTCTCACGCGCGCGTGGGACCCACAGCAGGGCGAGATTCGGTTTAACGACGTTCCGCTGTCTGGTTTTAGCGAAGCGGCCTTGCGTAAAACGGTCAGCGTCGTGCCCCAGCGGGTGCATCTGTTCAGCGCTACGCTGCGCGATAATCTTCTTCTGGCGGCACCAGATGCCTCCGACGATACGCTGCAAGCAATGCTGGAGCAGGTTGGGCTGCACAAGCTGCTTGAAGACGACGGGTTGAACAGCTGGCTGGGTGAAGGGGGTCGACAGCTTTCCGGCGGCGAACTGCGTCGTCTGGCCATTGCGCGTGCGCTGCTGCACGATGCGCCGCTGATGCTGCTGGATGAACCGACAGAAGGACTGGATGCCACGACAGAGAGCCAAATCCTTGATTTACTGGCGAATGTGATGAAAGGTAAAACCGTACTGATGGTCACGCACCGTCTGCGCGGGCTGGTGAATTTCGATCAGATAATTGTGATGGACAACGGACACATAATTGAGCAAGGTAGTCACGCAGAGCTGCTGGCAAAACAGGGTCGCTACTACCAGTTTAAACAGCGCCTGTAGACTATATTTGTAGCGTCCTCTCTCGCGTACTGGAGTTCTGTTGTCATGCGCCTGGTGCAGCTTTCTCGCCATAATATTGCGTTCCCTTCACCGGAGGGGGCGCTGCGTGAACCTAACGGCTTGCTGGCTCTGGGCGGCGATCTCAGCCCGGCACGGCTCTTAATGGCTTACCAGCGCGGCATCTTCCCGTGGTTTTCTCCCGGCGACCCGATCTTATGGTGGTCTCCCGACCCGCGAGCCGTGCTGTGGCCTGGACAGTTTCACCTGAGCCGCAGCATGAAGCGTTTTCATGCAAAATCACCCTTTCGCGTCACGCTCAATCACGCCTTCGGCCAGGTTATCGAAGGCTGCGCTGAAGATCGTCATGAAGGCACCTGGATAACCCGCGATATCATTATCGCCTACCACCAGCTTCATGAACTGGGCTACGCGCACTCTATTGAAGTATGGAAAGAGGATAACCTCGTCGGCGGAATGTACGGCGTGGCACAGGGCACGCTGTTCTGCGGCGAGTCGATGTTCTCCCGCGCCACGAATGCGTCAAAAACCGCGCTGCTGGTGTTTAGCCAGGAATTTGCCCGACGTGGCGGACGGCTGATGGATTGCCAAGTGCTGAATGAGCACACCGCCTCGCTCGGCGCCGTTGAAATCTCCCGCCGACACTATATCGAACACCTTGAACAGTGCCGAAAAGAGACCCTTCCACGCGATTTTTGGGTTCCCAGAACGCTCTTTATGCCCAATGCCTAAATGTTTTCCGCATATTTTTTATGAGGGTGTTATAATTATGCCGCAGAGTAGCTTCTGCCTGTTGCCCCGCCGCCGTTTGGGACCCTCGCTTCAGATAACGTCCTGACGTTTATCCTGTCGTCTCCCCTTTACGAATGCGCTTTCCGTTCGGTTGTACCGTGACGCTTGGGCAATACGCTGAGACTGTTTTGCTGCGTTTTAAACGCGCAATTCTTTACTTAATTGAGGAATTTCGGCATTATCTTGCCGGTTCAAAACTTGGTAGTGATACCCCAGAGGATTAGATGGCCAAAGAAGACAATATTGAAATGCAGGGTACCGTACTTGATACGTTGCCTAATACCATGTTTCGCGTAGAACTGGAAAACGGTCACGTGGTAACTGCGCACATCTCCGGTAAAATGCGCAAAAACTATATCCGCATTTTGACGGGCGACAAAGTGACTGTTGAACTGACCCCGTACGACCTGAGCAAAGGCCGCATTGTCTTCCGTAGTCGCTAATTGTTTTCGCCTGTAATGGCAGATGAATATTTAAAAGGTCGGGACAATCCCGGCCTTTTTTATTTATGGCTTTAGTGTGGCTGTTCAGGAAGAGGTATTTTAGTGCGTTCTGATGCCTTCACCCTGACCCTCTCCCACAGGGAGAGGGAGAAAAGCGGACACAAAAAAGCCGGGTTAAAAACCCGGCTTTTACACTAAAGAAAATCAGTGAGCCGCTTCCGGCTTGTGCTTCGCCGCACTCTGGAAATCGTACGTCAGTTCGTTCTTCGCCTGATCCAGCCCCACCGTTACCTGGCCGCCGTCCACCAGCGAGCCAAACAGCAGCTCGTTTGCCAGCGGTTTCTTCAGGTTGTCCTGAATCACACGCGCCATCGGACGAGCGCCCATCGCACGGTCATAGCCTTTCTCAGCCAGCCAGTTGCGGGCCTCCTGGCTCACTTCCAGCGACACGCCTTTCTGATCCAGCTGGACCTGCAACTCGACGATGAACTTGTCCACCACCTGATGGATCACCTCGGTAGACAGATGATCGAACCAGATAATGTTGTCCAGACGGTTACGGAACTCCGGCGTGAAGATCTTCTTGATCTCTTCCATCGCATCGGTGCTGTTATCCTGGTGGATCAGGCCGATGGATTTACGCTCGGTTTCCCGCACGCCCGCGTTGGTGGTCATCACCAGCACCACGTTGCGGAAATCGGCCTTGCGCCCGTTGTTATCGGTCAGCGTCCCGTTGTCCATCACCTGCAACAGGATGTTGAACACGTCCGGGTGCGCTTTCTCGATTTCATCAAGCAGCAGTACCGCGTGCGGATGCTTGATAACCGCGTCCGTTAGCAGGCCGCCCTGGTCAAAGCCCACGTATCCCGGAGGCGCACCAATCAAACGGCTGACGGTGTGACGCTCCATATACTCGGACATATCAAAGCGCAGCAACTCAATGCCCAGCGCTTTGGAGAGCTGAACCGTCACCTCGGTTTTCCCCACGCCGGTCGGGCCAGCGAACAGGAAGGAACCAACCGGCTTGTGGTCATGCCCCAGGCCAGCACGGGCCATCTTGATCGCTTCGGTTAAAGCCTCAATGGCTTTATCCTGACCAAAGACCAGCATTTTCAGGCGATTGCCGAGGGTGCGCAGCGTATCACGGTCGCTCTGAGAAACGCTCTTCTCAGGAATACGCGCGATGCGGGCCACCACGGACTCGATATCCGCCACGTTCACGGTTTTCTTACGCTTGCTGGCTGGCATCAGGCGCGCACGCGCACCCGCCTCATCAATCACGTCGATCGCTTTATCCGGCAGATGACGATCGTTGATGTATTTCACCGCCAGTTCCACCGCCGCACGTACCGCTTTCGCGGTGTAACGCACGTCGTGGTGCGCTTCGTACTTGGTTTTCAGGCCGTTGATGATCTGCACCGTTTCGTCAACCGACGGCTCGGTAACGTCGATTTTCTGGAAACGACGCGCCAGCGCACGATCCTTCTCAAAGATGTTGCTGAACTCCTGGTACGTCGTGGAGCCCATCACGCGGATCTTACCGCTGGAGAGCAGCGGTTTGATCAGGTTAGCGGCATCCACCTGGCCACCGGAGGCCGCACCTGCACCGATGATGGTGTGGATCTCATCGATAAACAGGATGCTGTTGGTGTCCTGCTCCAGCTGTTTTAACAGCGCTTTGAAACGTTTTTCGAAATCACCGCGGTATTTGGTGCCCGCCAGCAGCGAGCCAATATCCAGCGAGTAGATGGTGCAGTCGGCAATCACTTCCGGCACGTCGCCCTGCACAATGCGCCAGGCCAGCCCTTCGGCAATCGCGGTTTTACCCACGCCAGATTCCCCCACCAGCAGCGGGTTGTTCTTACGGCGGCGGCACAGCACCTGGATGGCACGCTCCAGCTCTTTGTCGCGGCCAATCAGCGGGTCGATACCGCCAACGCGAGCAAGCTGGTTAAGGTTGGTGGTGAAGTTTTCCATACGATCCTCCCCGCCTGCTTGCTCTTCATTGCTGTTGATCTGTCCGCTGGGATCCGATGCCTGGTTAGGCTCGTCTTTTCGCGTTCCGTGAGAGATGAAGTTGACCACGTCGAGCCGGCTGACTTCGTGTTTACGCAGCAGGTAGGCCGCCTGGGACTCCTGCTCGCTGAAGATGGCGACCAGAACATTGGCGCCAGTCACTTCGCTACGTCCGGAAGACTGGACGTGGAAAACCGCGCGCTGCAACACGCGCTGGAAGCTGAGCGTCGGCTGCGTGTCGCGCTCTTCTTCACTGGCTGGCAGCACCGGTGTAGTTTGTTCGATGAAGGCTTCGAGTTCCTGACGTAGCGCCACCAGATCCACGGAGCAGGCTTCCAGCGCTTCGCGGGCAGATGGGTTGCTAAGCAGTGCGAGCAGCAGGTGCTCGACGGTCATAAACTCATGTCGGTGCTCACGCGCTCTGGCGAAAGCCATGTTTAAACTGAGTTCCAGTTCTTGATTGAGCATAGGCACCTCCCCCAATTTTATGCCTTATCAGGCCTTTTCCAGCGTACACAGCAACGGATGCTCGTTCTCCCTTGCATAGTCGTTCACCATCGCTACTTTGGTTTCCGCAACCTCGGCAGTAAAGATGCCGCAGATCGCTTTGCCACGATAATGAACGGTAAGCATCAGTTGCGTTGCACGTTCAACATCATAAGAAAAGAACTTTTGTAGCACGTCAATAACAAATTCCATCGGCGTGTAATCATCGTTCATTAACATAACTTTATACATAGATGGCGGTTTTAGCGCGTCGCGCACTTTATCTTCCGCCAGCTGGTCAAAATCCAGCCAATCGTTGGTCTTACCCATTATGCATAACCACTTTGAATCTACCTCAGATGTTAGATAACAATCATCTATTACTGTCATCCGCGATGTCTGTCACAAACTGTTGCAATAGCGTTAACTGCCTCAAATTTTGGTTGATTATTGTCCCAACTCCAGCGCCAAACGCTTGACGGCTTCTTCCGTTTCTCTAAATTGTACAAGCGTGAGTTGGCGAGGTTTTGAACAGCCCCCACTCCACTACCGGTTCATTCCATCTTAATTTATAAGATTTACGAAGGATGTCGAAGCATGGAAATGGGTACTGTTAAGTGGTTCAACAACGCCAAGGGGTTTGGCTTCATTTGCCCCGAAGGCGGCGGCGAGGATATCTTCGCTCACTATTCCACCATTCAGATGGATGGTTACAGGACGCTCAAAGCCGGGCAGTCCGTCCGGTTCGATATACACCAGGGGCCAAAAGGCAATCACGCCAGTCTTATCGTGCCCGTTGAAGCAGAAACGGTTGCATAGCTCTCTGATTCATTGTGTACACCCCGCAGGCAAAATGCCAGCCCGATCGGCTGGCATTTTTATTTTCGGGTTATTCCCGCGCCAGCGCATCCACCGGATCCAGCCGCGCCGCGTTTCGCGCCGGCAGCCAGCCAAACAAAATGCCGGTAAAGGTGGAGCACAAAAACGCGGTGAGGATCGCCATCGGTGAGAAGCCAATCTCCCACCCCGGTAAAAAGAGCTGGAGCGCGAAGGCGATCATCATTGAGAGCGCAATCCCCATCGCGCCTCCCACCAGACACACCAGCACCGCTTCAATTAAAAATTGCTGGAGCACATCGCTGGCTCTGGCCCCTACCGCCATGCGAATGCCGATCTCCCGCGTACGTTCGGTCACCGACACCAGCATGATGTTCATCACCCCTATTCCGCCGACGACCAGCGAAATCACCGCCACCAGCGTCAGGAACAGCTGAAGAGTACGTGTGGTCTTTTCGGCCGTTTTCAAGAGGCCGTCCATGTTCCAGGTGAAGAAATCCTTTTTCCCATGGCGCAACGTCAACAGTCGCTCGAGCTGCTGTTCCGCCAGCGCGCTGTCGTAGCCCTCCTTCACGCGCACGGTAATGGAGTTAAGCCAGGACTGCCCCATAATGCGCCCGGAAATGGTGCTGTACGGCAGCCAGACGCGCAGGATCTTGCTGCTGCCAAACATGGACTGTTTCTCTTCCGCCACACCAATCACCGTGGCGGGCATGTTACCCACCAGGATCACTTCCCCCACCACACGGGTTTTATTGGGGAAAAGCTGTCTGCGCGAGTTAGCGTCTAACACCACCACCTGCGCCCTGCCCGCCAGCTGTTCCGCGTTGAAGGTCGCCCCTTCGCTGAAGGTCATGCCGTAAACGTTGAAGTAATCTCCGCTGACGCCGTTAGCGCTGGCCGCCACGTCAATGTTGCCGTAGCGCAGACGCAGGTTTTGCGACACGGCAGGCGTGGCGGAGTTCACCCACGGCTGCTTCTGAATAGCCGCCAGATCGTCGTATTTCAGCGCCTGCTGATACTGCGGCTCGTCGTCGCCGAAATCTTTGCCGGGGTAAACGTCAATGGTGTTAGTCCCGATGGCGCGAATATCCGCCAGCACCAGCTGTTTCGCCGCATCGCCCACCACCACAATCGACACCACCGAGGCAATACCGATAATGATGCCGAGCATGGTCAGCAGGGTGCGCATTTTGTTGGCCGCCATCGCCAGCCAGGCCATGGTCAGCGCCTCACGGAAACCGCTGGAAAACTGTCCCCAGCCGGTGGACGCAGGCAAGGCTTCTTTCGCTGCCGCCGCTCTGGACTGACGCGGCGGCGGGTTGCTGATCAGCTCGCCGTCGTGGATCTCAATGATGCGTTCCGCCTGCGCTGCGACCTGCGGATCGTGGGTGACGATAATCACCGTATGCCCCTGATCGCGAAGCTGATGGAGGATCGCCATCACCTCTTCACCGGAATGGCTGTCGAGCGCACCGGTTGGCTCATCGGCGAGGATCACCTGTCCGCCGTTCATCAGCGCGCGGGCAATACTCACGCGCTGCTGCTGACCGCCGGAAAGCTGTGAAGGCTGATAATCAACACGCTCCGCCAGCCCAAGACGCGTTAACAGCGCCTTCGCGCGTTCGAGGCGTTTTTTGCGCTCGACGCCCGCATACACCGCCGGCACCTCCACATTCTGCGCCGCGCTCAGGTGTGAAAGCAGATGGTAACGCTGGAAGATAAAGCCAAAATGCTCGCGACGCAGCTTCGCCAGCGCGTCGCCGTCCAGGGTGGAAACATCCGTCCCGGCCACGCGATAGGTGCCGCTGGTGGGCTTATCCAGACAGCCGAGAATGTTCATCAGCGTTGATTTACCCGAGCCCGACGCCCCGACAATCGCCACCATTTCGCCGGCTTCAACGCGCAGGGAGATGCCCTTCAGCACCTCCACCGGCCCGTCGCCGGACGGATAGCTGCGACGAATGTCATTCAGCTCAAGCAGCGCCGTCATTGCGCGGCTCCGGGCAGGCTTTCGCTGGTGACCACTTCCTCACCCTCTTCCAGCCCTTTTACCACCACCACATCGGTGTCGTTACGCGCGCCAATCACCACTTCACGCTCTCGGGTTTCGCCGTTGCGCAGTACTTTCACCTTATAGCGATTGTCCCCGGCGGATTCGCCCAGCGCGGAGAGCGGAACCGTCAGCACGTTTTTCACGCCGGTCAGCTGGATATGCACCTGGGCGGTCATGTCCAGACGCAGCACGCCCTGCGGGTTTGGCACCTCAAAACGCGCGTAGTAGAAGATGGCGTCGTTAACCTTCTCCGGCGTCGGCAGGATATCTTTCAGCACCCCTTCATAGCGGGTTTGCGGATCGCCCAGCACCGTAAACCAGGCTTTCTGCCCCGGCTTAAGGTGAATGACGTCCGCTTCGGATACCTGGGCTTTCACCAGCATGGTGCTCATATCCGCCAGGGTCAGGATGTTCGGCGCCTGCTGCGCGGCGATGACCGTCTGGCCTTGCAGGGTGGTGATCTGCGTCACTTCCCCGGCCATTGGCGCAACGATTTGCGTGTAATCGAGGTTGGTTTTCGCCGTATCCAGCGAGGCCTGATTCCGCTTGATTTGCGCATCGATGGTGCCAATCTGCGCCTGCTTCACCGCCAGCTCCGTGGCGGCGGTGTCCAGATCCTGTTTCGAGATAGCCTGCGTTTTCGCTAGCGCCTGCTGGCGCGTCAGGGTGACCTGAGCGAGATTACGCTCCGCCTCAGCCTGTGCGCGCTGCGCGCGCAGCTCCATCAGCGTCGCTTCCACTTCGCGGATCTGGTTTTGCGCCTGCTCAGGATCGATCACGCCCAGCAGCTGGCCTTTTTTAACCTTATCGCCAATCTCAACTGACAGGGTTTTAAGCTGACCGCTGACCTGCGCGCCCACGTCAACCTTACGCAGGGCATCCAGTTTCCCCGTCGCCAGCACGTTTTGTTGCAGCTCGCCCGGACGAACAATCAGCGTTTGATACTGTGGTACCGGCGCGTTCAGTACTTTCCATAACCAGAATCCGCCCGCTAACACCACTACCGCCAGCAGCAGAAACAGCTTTCTGCGTTTTCCCTTCAGGTTCATAAATATTCCAAATAATTGTTCTGGCTATCATCACCGTTGATTTTATCTAAACCACTCCTCAACGAAACCCCCGATCCCCGTAATCGTCGGGAATTGTTTACCCGATGTTGATAAAGCGCCTGCTGAAATAGCGATATTCCACCAGAAGCAGGATCTAACATGTCTTCCATCGTCGATACACCTTATTCAACGCTGCCCCAGCCTAAATCGGGCTGGCAACTGTTTAAAAGCCTGGCATCGGGTTCCCTCACGCCGGGGCTGGCGTGGCAAAATCCGGCCTATCGACGTAAGTTTATGTTGCGCTCGCTGGCAACGCCGTTCACCACTGCGCGCCTGCTCGGAAACCTTGCAAAACAGCCCCGTCTGATGCAGATCCTGCGCGTGCAGCCCGGCCTGCCGTGCCGCCTGCACCGGCCGTGGCTGACCGTCAATATGGGCCGTCAGAATACGCTGGACGCACTGAACGATCACTATCAGATGATGAGCCGCCATCTTCCGGCGTCGCTGCTGAACGGCTACCTCTCCAGCCAGGGCATCACGCTGGTGACGTTAACGGGCAAAGAGGAACAGCAGTTTAGCGTTCGCCTGAGCGCGGATGCGTTTCTGGACAAAGAAGGGGAAGCGACCCTCACTTTTTGCGACCACCAGAACACGGTGCTGGCCGAGCTGACCTTTACGCTGTGCACATACCAGGGCAAGTCAACGCTCTTCATCGGCGGAATGCAGGGGGCGAAAGCGCATGTCCCGCACGAGCACATTCAGCTGGCGACCAAAGCCTGTCACGGACTGTTCCCAAAACGTCTGCTGGTTGAAGCGGTCATGACGCTGGCAGGCGCCTTCCCGGTCGAGCAGATCCTCGCGGTGAGTAACGCCACCCACATCTACCGCAGCTGGCGCTATCGCAAGAAAAAAGAGGGAAAATTGCTGGCTGACTATGACAGCTTCTGGCGCTCCCTTGGCGGACAGCAGCAGGATAACGGCAACTTTGCCCTGCCACTGACCATGCCACGCAAACCGATGGAAGAGATTGCGAGTAAAAAACGGTCCGAATACCGCCGCCGCTATGCCCTGCTTGATAGCCTGATCCAACAGGTTTCGCAGGCGACTGCCCGTTAATCGGCCCTCCCGCGAGCCAGCCAGAGGACGCGGGAGAACATTTTACGCAGCAGCGTGGGCACCGACTCTACGCCTCGCCTGCCCGCTTCCGTCGCGACTTCAATGGCCAAATCCGGTTTTGACGACCGATGGATAGCTTTGGCAATCACCCGACGCATATTCATGGGCACATCCACCGGGATCATCGCCACGCGGTGAAAGACATCGTCAAATCCCTGGCGGTACATAAAGTGCTCCATGTCCATCGCAGGCAGCGCGGTCAGATGCTCCCGCTCCTCTTCACGATCGTTATTGAGCAGGCTGCGCACGGTCGCCGCATATTTTTTACCCGCCTCATCGCCATCCACCAGCACGTGCCACTCTATCCCCATCCGGCGCGCAAATTTGATCAGCGGTTTTAAGCCAGACTGAGCAAATTCGATCACTTTGATCCCTTCGGCATCAAAGTGGTGTCCGCACTGGCGAGCCAGCTCGTTTATCACCCAGGTTTCCGTTTCCCCTTCCACCAGCAACCAGCAGCGGGCAAACAGGGAAGAGGCACGGTTAAAACGGATATGAAACGCGATCCGTCGGCCATCTTCGGCATTTAACCCGCCGGGCCCGAGCCGGTAGGCGGTGACCCGCGACGATTCACGCACCAGGCGGCAGACATACTCCACCGGCGTCAGAGAGAGCAGCTCGCCGGAATTCGTGGTGGTGACTCGCTGCAACGGCAGCAGATTCAGAAGATGCCACGCCACGGAAAGCATAATCGGGTGCAGCCGCGTTTCCGGATCTTCCACCAGCAGCAGCGGGCGCGCGTCCCGATCCAGGCGCACCGTCCCTTTCGCCTGTAAAAGCGTGGAGAATAATCCCAGCAGGATCACCCGATGCGTGCGCCCGCCGGGGCGGTCGATCATGCGGTTGATAATATCGAGATAGCGCCAGCTTCGTTGTTCATCGTGCGAGCGGCGACGCATCAGACGGTGGCGCGCCTGTCCCGTTCCCTGCTCGGAGAAATAGTGCTCCAGCAGTTGCACCATGGCAGACAGTCCCTGACGGATCTGGCCGTCGGTGAGGTTCTGCGGCCGTGAGACCAGTTCACGGGCGAGGAAATCCAGTTCGCGGGCGGTCACCTCCACCTCGGGCATATTCGGCACGGTGCCGTTGCGGATCCGCCGCATAAAGCGCGCGTCTCGTAAGCGCAGCACGGGGGAGAGGCGGATAAGATGGCGGGCAAGTTCGTCAATATTATCGAGCGGGATCGGATTCCCCTTCTCATCGAGAAATTCTCGCAGGGTTAATACCCCGTCGTTTTGCGCCATTTCGCCCTCAAGGCGATAGAAAATACGCTGGAAACCATCTTCACAGGGTACCCAGCAGGGCGACATAGGGCGAAAACGACGCACGCGATGGCGACCGGGCTCGGATTCGCGGAAGGTCAGAATGATATGCAGGTGTTTCTCGCGTCCGTTGACATCCCCCGGCGGAAACCAGAAGTCATCATGAACGAAGTGGTACAAGTTCTCTTCAGGCGAAAGCAGCAGCGTCAGGGCATCCAGCAGGCTGGATTTACCCCAGGCATTTTCGCCTATCAGGACGTTGTTCTGTTCCAGTTGCAGCGACAGGCGGTTAATCCCGCGAAACCCGACAATCTCCACACGTTCGAGTAGCATACATCCCCCGCAATTCGGCCACTTTTTCCTTCAAGTTATCAGCAGTATAGCGGCAGGCGGTGGGTCACGACAGCAGAATATACGCCCCCTTAATTATTGGGCTATGCTCTAATTACCTCCGATCTGAACAAGGATTGACATCACATTGCCTTAAATCAAATTTAGTGAATTTATTTGAGTGGCGAAGGGATGTTGATGGTTTCAAAATACTGGCTCTTTGAGTCGTCATCCCTTTATGGCGATATAACCCGCGCGCAGGAATGGGCGCGGACGTTTATTATTGAGGTGGTTATGTTCAGAAAATTAGCGGCAGAATGCTTTGGTACATTCTGGCTGGTGTTTGGTGGCTGCGGTAGCGCAGTACTGGCAGCCGCATTTCCGGAATTAGGTATTGGATTTGTCGGCGTCGCGCTGGCATTCGGTTTAACCGTATTAACCATGGCATTCGCCGTGGGGCATATTTCCGGCGGTCATTTCAACCCGGCCGTCACATTAGGATTATGGGCGGGCGGACGTTTCCCGGCGAAAGATATTATTGGCTATATTATTGCCCAGGTTATCGGCGGTATTATTGCCGCGGCGGTGCTGTACGTAATTGCCAGCGGTAAAGCCGGGTTTGACGCCGCGGCCAGCGGTTTTGCGTCGAACGGCTTCGGCGAACACTCTCCAGGCGGCTACTCAATGCTGTCTGCCATCGTGATTGAAATTGTGCTCACCGCAGGCTTCCTGTTGGTGATCCACGGCGCAACGGACAAATACGCGCCTGCGGGCTTTGCCCCCATCGCTATTGGTCTGGCGCTGACGCTGATCCATCTCATCTCCATTCCGGTGACCAACACCTCCGTTAACCCGGCGCGCAGCACCGCGGTGGCTATTTTCCAGGGCGGCTGGGCGCTTGAACAGCTGTGGCTGTTCTGGGTGATGCCTATTATCGGCGGTATTCTGGGCGGCGTGCTGTATCGCACCCTGCTGGAAAAACGCGATTAATTAAGTGCGGCCTGTAATGTCGGGTGGCGCTAAAGCTTACCCGACCTACGTTAGTGTGCACTTTGTAGGCCGGGTAAGGCACAGCCGCCACCCGGCTTTTTTTGTAGCTTTACCTCACAGCCTTTATTGGGTAGTGTCTCTGGCGCTTAACTGATACTCAAAAGGACCGGCTGTTCATGTTCTCAGGACTCCTCATCATTCTTCTGCCCCTGATTGTGGGCTACCTTATTCCGCTGCGTCATGAATCGGCCTTAAAGCTTATTAATCGTTTTCTCAGCTGGATTGTTTACGTCATTCTGTTCTTTATGGGGATCAGCCTGGCCTTCCTGGATAATCTGGCGACGAACTTGCTTTCCATCCTGCATTATTCTGCGGTTACGGTAGTGGTTATTCTGCTATGCAATATTGCTGCGCTGTTCTGGCTGGAACGCACTATTCCCTGGAAAAATCACCATCATCAGGAAAAGCTCCCCTCCCGTATTGCGATGGCACTGGAATCATTAAAACTGTGCGGCGTGGTGGTACTCGGCTTTTTACTGGGGCTGACCGGCTGGGCATTTTTACAGCACGCAACGGAAGCCAGCGAATATACGCTTATTTTCCTGCTCTTCCTGATTGGTATTCAGCTGCGAAATAATGGCATGACGCTGAAACAGATTGTCCTTAACCGCCGGGGCATGATGGTTGCCGTTATCGTTGTGGCCAGCTCACTGGCGGGGGGAGTGATTAACGCCTTTATTCTCGATCTGCCGCTGAAAACCAGCCTGGCGATGGCGTCCGGTTTCGGCTGGTACTCGCTCTCCGGTATTCTGCTCACCGAATCATTTGGTCCGGTGATCGGCAGCGCCGCCTTCTTTAACGATCTGGCGCGCGAGCTGATAGCCATCATGCTGATCCCCGGCCTGGTACGCCGCAGCCGCTCTACCGCGCTGGGCCTGTGCGGGGCCACCTCAATGGACTTTACCCTGCCGGTGTTACAGCGCTCGGGAGGGCTGGAGATGGTTCCTGCCGCCATCGTACACGGCTTTATTCTGAGCCTGCTGGTCCCCATCCTGATGGCGTTCTTCTCAGCCTGATACTGCTTTGGCGGTAGTGAACCTGCCGCCAAAATTGCGCTAAATCAATAACCCTCCACTTAGTATAAGAAAGCACTTTTCTCTGCTGTGGCACAGGCACAACCTTAAACATGTATCTCAAATATAACTTTAACAGGTGTGATTATGTTTTGTGTGCAATGTGAACAAACCATCCGTACCCCGGCAGGCAACGGCTGCTCTTACGCGCAGGGTATGTGCGGCAAAACCGCAGAAACGTCCGATCTCCAGGATCTGCTGATTGCGGCGCTGCAAGGCTTGTCCGCCTGGGCCTTCAAAGCCCGTGAATATGGCATTGTTGATCACTATGTCGACAGCTTTGCGCCGCGCGCATTTTTCTCCACGCTGACTAACGTTAACTTCGATTCTCCACGCATTGTGGGCTATGCCCGCGAAGCGATTGCCCTGCGTGAAACCCTGAAAACGCAGTGCCTGAATGCCGACGCCAGCGCCCGCGTGGACAACCCGATGGCGGAGCTACAGCTGGTGAGCGACGACCTGGGCGAGCTACAGCGTCAGGCCGCAGAATTTACTCCCAATAAAGACAAAGCGGCGATTGGCGAAAACATCCTCGGCCTGCGCCTGCTGTGCCTGTACGGTCTGAAAGGTGCTGCGGCCTATATGGAGCACGCGCACGTACTCGGCCAGTACGACAACGCTATTTACGCCCAGTACCACAAAATTATGGCCTGGCTGGGCACCTGGCCTTCCGATATGAACGCCCTGCTGGAATGCTCGATGGAAATCGGCCAGATGAACTTCAAAGTGATGAGCATTCTGGATGCCGGTGAAACCAGCACCTACGGCCACCCAACGCCAACGCAGGTCAACGTCAAAGCGACCGAAGGCAAATGCATCCTGATCTCCGGTCATGACCTGAAAGATCTCTACAACCTGCTGAAGCAGACCGAAGGCACCGGCGTTAACGTTTATACCCACGGCGAAATGCTGCCCGCGCACGGCTACCCGGAACTGCGTAAATTTAAGCATCTGATCGGTAACTACGGCAGCGGCTGGCAGAACCAGCAGGTGGAGTTCGCCCGCTTCCCTGGCCCAATCGTCATGACCTCTAACTGCATCATCGACCCGACCGTCGGTGCGTATGACGACCGTATCTGGACCCGCAGCATCGTCGGCTGGCCGGGCGTGAGCCACCTTGAAGGCGACGATTTCGGTCCGGTTATCGCTCAGGCGCAGCAGATGGCAGGCTTCCCGTACAGCGAAATTCCGCACCTCATCACCGTCGGTTTTGGTCGTGAAACCCTGCTGGGCGCGGCGGATTCCCTGATTGACCTCGTCAGCCGTGAAAAACTGCGTCACATCTTCCTGATCGGCGGCTGTGACGGCGCGCGCGGGGAACGTAACTACTTCACCGATTTCGCCACCCGCGTACCGGAAGACTGCCTGATCCTGACCCTGGCCTGCGGTAAGTACCGTTTCAACAAGCTGGACTTCGGCAACATCGAAGGTCTGCCGCGCCTGGTGGATGCGGGTCAGTGTAACGATGCGTATTCAGCCATCATTCTGGCGGTCACGCTGGCAGAGAAACTGGGCTGCGGCGTGAACGATCTGCCGCTGTCGCTGGTGCTCTCCTGGTTCGAGCAGAAAGCGATCGTGATCCTGCTGACCCTGCTCTCGCTCGGCGTGACCAACATCGTCACCGGGCCGACCGCGCCAGGCTTCCTGACGCCGGACCTGCTGGCCATCCTGAACGAGAAATTTGGTCTGCGTTCCGTGACCAACGTTGAAGATGATATGAAGCAACTGCTGAGCGCGTAAGGAGTAACTCATGACCATGCCAACCTCACAATGTCCGTGGCGAATGCAGGTTCATCACATCCATCAGGAGACGCCGGATGTGTGGACGCTGTCGCTACTGTGCCATGACTACTACCCGTACCGCGCAGGTCAGTATGCGCTGGTGAGCGTGCGTAATTCGGCGGATACTCTGCGCGCCTACACGATCTCCTCCACGCCGGGCGTGAGCGAATACATTACGCTCACCGTCCGTCGTATTGATGACGGCGCAGGATCCGAGTGGCTGACCCGGGACGTGAAGCGCGGGGATTACATCTGGCTGTCTGATGCGCAGGGCGAGTTTACCTGTGACGACAAGACGGAAGATAAATTCCTGCTGCTGGCGGCGGGCTGTGGCGTGACGCCGATTATGTCGATGCGTCGCTGGCTGGCGAAATACCGACCTCAGGCCGACGTGCAGGTGATTTTCAGCGTGCGTTCCCCGGAAGATGTGATTTTTGCTGAAGAATGGCGCAACTATCCGGTGACGCTGGTGGCTGAGCACAACGCGACGCACGGTTTTGTCGCGGGGCGCCTGAGCCGCGAGCTGCTGCAAAGCGTGCCGGATATTGCGAACCGCATCGTGATGACCTGCGGCCCGGCACCGTACATGGAGATCGTGGAGAAAGAAGTGAAAGCGCTCGGCGTGACCCGCTTCTTCAAAGAGCAGTTCTTCACGCCGGTGGCGGAAGCGGCGACCAGCGGGATGAAGTTCACGAAGCTGCAACCAGCGCAGACCTTCTTTGGCCGCGTGGGCACCACGCTGCTTGAAGCGCTGGAAAGCAACAACGTACCGGTGGCAGCGGCCTGTCGCGCCGGGGTGTGCGGTTGCTGTAAGACCAAAGTGGTTTCCGGTGAGTACACGGTCACCAGCACCATGACGCTGACCGACGCAGAAATTGCAGAGGGCTATGTGCTGGCATGTTCGTGCCATCCGCAGGGCGATCTTGTGCTCGCATAATCTGTCGCGGTTCACCTGTAGGCCCGGTAAGCGTCAGCGCCACCGGGCTTTTTGCCGGGTGGCACTACGTTTACCCGGCCTACATTGTGCCTACTACCTGTGCGGCAGCCCTTTATTTGATTGAATTTGCCAGGCACGTCGCGCAGAAAAACCGCCTGTACTTAAAGAATACTGAGCAGGCAATACAGCGACTTTCTTCTAAGCTTGTAAGCGATATCACAAAAAGGAGAAGGACAACCATGAAACAAACCGTGGCTGCATACATAGCGAAAACCCTTGAGCAGGCTGGCGTAAAGCGTATCTGGGGCGTCACTGGCGATTCCCTGAACGGACTCAGCGATAGCCTTAACAAGATGAAAACTATTGAGTGGATGCCCACCCGCCATGAAGAGGTCGCCGCCTTTGCCGCCGGTGCCGAAGCGCAGCTTACGGGTGAACTCGCCGTCTGTACGGGTTCCTGCGGACCGGGAAACCTGCACCTCATCAACGGTCTGTTCGACTGTCACCGCAACCATGTTCCGGTACTGGCGATTGCGGCTCACATTCCGTCATCTGAAATCGGTAGCGGCTATTTTCAGGAAACGCATCCGCAGGAGCTGTTCCGTGAATGCAGCCACTATTGCGAGCTGGTCTCATCGCCGGAGCAGATCCCACAGGTGCTGGCGATAGCCATGCGTAAGGCGATCCTGAATCGCGGGGTTTCGGTGGTTGTGCTGCCGGGGGACGTGGCGCTGAAGGCCGCACCTGAAACCGCCACCACCCACTGGTACTCTGCGCCCCAGCCAACCATTACCCCTGCCGAAGAAGAGCTGAAAAAGCTGGCACAGCTGCTGCGATACTCCAGCAATATCGCCCTGATGTGCGGCAGCGGCTGCGCCGGCGCGCATAAAGAGCTGGTGGAATTTGCCGGCAAGCTGAAGGCGCCAGTGGTGCATGCCCTGCGCGGGAAAGAGCACGTTGAATACGATAACCCGTACGATGTCGGCATGACCGGGCTGATCGGTTTTTCCAGCGGCTTCCACACCATGATGAACGCCGACACGCTGATCCTGCTCGGCACCCAGTTCCCGTACCGCGCGTTCTACCCGACGGATGCCAAAATTATCCAGATCGACATTAATCCCGGCAGCATCGGCGCGCACAGCAAGGTGGATATGGCGCTTATCGGCGATATCAAATCCACTCTCGCCGCCCTGCTGCCGCTGCTGGAAGAAAAAACGGACCGCAAATTCCTCGATAAAGCCCTGAGCGATTATCGCGATGCGCGCAAGGGGCTGGACGATCTCGCCAAACCGAGCGAAAAAGCGATCCACCCGCAGTATCTGGCGCAGCAGATCAGCCACTTCGCCGACGACGATGCCATCTTCACCTGCGACGTGGGTACGCCCACCGTCTGGGCCGCGCGCTATCTGAAAATGAACGGCAAACGTCGCCTGCTTGGGTCGTTCAACCATGGCTCAATGGCCAACGCCATGCCGCAGGCGCTGGGCGCAAAGGCGACGGCACCGGAACGTCAGGTGGTGGCGATGTGCGGCGACGGCGGGTTCAGTATGCTGATGGGGGATTTCCTGTCGGTGGCGCAGATGAAGCTTCCGCTGAAAATCGTGGTCTTTAACAACAGCGTGCTGGGCTTCGTGGCGATGGAGATGAAGGCCGGAGGCTACCTCACGGACGGCACCGAACTGCACGACACCAACTTCGCCCGCATCGCCGAAGCCTGCGGTATCACCGGTATTCGGGTGGAGAAAGCCTCAGAGGTAGACGACGCCCTGCAACGCGCCTTCACCATCGACGGCCCGGTGCTGGTGGATGTGGTGGTCGCCAAAGAAGAGCTGGCGATCCCGCCTCAAATCAAGCTGGAACAGGCCAAAGGTTTTAGCCTCTACATGCTGCGCGCCATCATCAGCGGGCGCGGTGACGAGGTGATCGAACTGGCAAAAACCAACTGGCTCAGGTAAAACATTTCACAAGACCTCTTAAATTAAAGGGATGTGAAATGATTGATTTACGTAGTGATACCGTTACCCGTCCGGGCCGCGCCATGCTCGAAGAGATGATGGCCGCCCCGGTCGGGGACGACGTCTACGGCGATGACCCGACGGTCAACGAACTCCAGCGCTATGCGGCAGAGCTGAGCGGTAAAGAGGCTGCCCTGTTCCTGCCTACCGGCACGCAGGCTAACCTGGTGGCGCTGCTCAGCCACTGCGAGCGCGGCGAAGAGTATATCGTCGGCCAGGGGGCGCATAACTACCTGTACGAAGCCGGAGGTGCGGCGGTGCTTGGCAGCATCCAGCCGCAGCCGATCGATGCTGCGCCGGACGGTACGCTGCCGCTGGACAAGGTCGCGGCGAAAATCAAAGCCGATGATATTCACTTCGCCCGCACTAAACTGCTGAGCCTCGAAAACACCCATAACGGTAAAGTCCTGCCGCGCGAATACCTGAAAGCGGCATGGGACTTTACCCGCGAGCGTAAGCTCGGCCTGCACGTTGATGGCGCACGTATCTTCAACGCCGTGGTGGAGTACGGCTGCGAGCTGAAAGCGATCACCCAATATTGCGACTCGTTCACCATTTGCCTCTCTAAAGGGCTGGGTACGCCGGTAGGTTCCCTGCTGGTTGGCAGCGCGGACTACATCAGGCGCGCCAACCGCTGGCGCAAAATGACCGGCGGCGGGATGCGTCAGGCGGGTATTCTGGCGGCTGCCGGACTGTACGCCCTGAAAAATAACGTGTCACGCCTGAAAGACGATCACGACAATGCGGCGTGGATGGCAGCGCAGCTGCGTGAAATCGGCGCTGATGTCATACGTCACGACACCAACATGCTGTTTGTCCGCGTCGGCGATGAGCATGCTGCCGCGCTGGGCGACTTTATGAAAGCCCGTGTCGTGCTGATTAACGCCTCCCCGGTCGTGCGTCTGGTGATGCATCTTGACGTTAACCGCGAGCAGTTGACCGAGGTGGTGAAACACTGGCAGGCATTTTTACAGCGTTAAGGAGCATACCGTGCCGCAACGTATTCTGGTGCTCGGCGCCAGCGGGTATATCGGTCAGCATCTGACCACTGCGTTAAGCCAGCAGGGGCACCAGGTGCTGGCAGCGGCACGCCACACGGAACGCCTGCAAAAGCTATATTTGCCTGGCGTGACGTGTCACAACGTTGACCTTAACTGGCCGAAAGCGCTTCCTGCGCTGCTGGAAGGGGTCGATACGCTTTACTACCTTGTCCACAGCATGGGCGAAGGCGGCGATTTTATCGCCCACGAGCGTCAGGTGGCGATGAACGTTCGTGATGCGCTGCGGCAAACGCCGGTGAAGCAGGTGATTTTTTTAAGCTCGCTCCAGGCGCCTGAGCACGAGCAGTCAGACCATCTGCGCGCCCGACAGCTGACGGCGGAAACGCTGCGAAGCGCCCATATCCCCGTCACCGAACTGCGGGCGGGGATCATCGTCGGCGCGGGTTCCGCCGCATTCGAAGTGATGCGCGATATGGTCTACAACCTGCCTGTGCTGACGCCGCCGCGCTGGGTACGCTCACGCACCACGCCCATTGCGCTGGAGAATTTACTCCACTATCTGGTGGCATTGCTGGATCACCCGGCGGAGCAGCATCGCGTGCTGGAGGCGGCAGGCCCGGAAGTGCTGAGCTATCAGGCGCAGTTCGAACATTTTATGCGGGTGAGCGGCCGCCGCCGCTGGCTGATCCCCATCCCCTTCCCGACCCGCTGGATATCGGTGTGGTTTTTGAATGTGATCACCTCCGTGCCGCCGACGACCGCCAAAGCGCTGATCCAGGGGCTGAAGCACGATCTGCTGGCGGACGATCGTGCGCTGCGCGCCTTAATCCCTCAGGAATTGATCCACTTTGACGACGCGGTGCGCAATACGCTGAAAGAAGAAGAGAAGCTGGTGAACTCCAGCGACTGGGGCTACGACGCGCAGGCGTTTGCCCGCTGGCGGCCAGAGTACGGCTATTATCCGAAGCAGGCGGGCTGTACGGTAAAAACCTCTGCCAGCCTGGCAGCGCTGTGGGAAGTGGTGAATCAAATCGGCGGCAAAGAGCGCTATTTCTTCGGCAATATTCTCTGGCAAACGCGCGGCGCGCTGGATCTGCTGGTCGGTCACCGGCTGGCAAAAGGCCGCCCTGCCCATCCCTGGCTGAAGGTGGGCGATACCGTCGACAGCTGGAAGGTGATTATCGTTGAGCCGGAAAAACAGCTGGCGCTGCTGTTTGGCATGAAGGCGCCGGGGCTGGGGCGGCTCTGCTTCACCCTGAAGGACAACGGCGACCATCGTGAACTGGACGTTCGGGCATGGTGGCATCCGCACGGAATGCCGGGTCTGTTTTACTGGTTGCTGATGATCCCGGCACACCTGTTTATCTTCCGTGGAATGGCGAAACGGATAGCGCAACTGGCAGAACAAAAGCAGGAAGGTAACTAAATAAAACGCTTTTTCTTTCACCTTTCCCATTGCAACACATCGTAATTCACGAAAGAATGCGCACGAAATTCTTTTCAACACAGTGGATTGTTATGAAGGTACTGGTTACCGGGGCGACCAGCGGCTTAGGCCGAAATGCGGTCGAGTTTCTGCGCAACAAAGGCATCAGCGTGAGGGCCACCGGTCGCAATGAGGCGATGGGTAAGCTCCTGCAAAAAATGGGCGCTGAATTTGTCCATGCCGATCTGACGGAGCTGGTCTCCTCTCAGGCCAAGGTGATGCTCGCCGGTATCGATACGCTGTGGCACTGCTCCAGTTTTACCTCCCCGTGGGGTACCCAGGAAGCCTTTGATCTCGCTAACGTGCGCGCCACGCGTCGTCTGGGCGAATGGGCCGTCGCCTGGGGCGTGCGTAACTTTATTCATATCTCCTCCCCGTCGCTCTATTTCGACTATCACCACCATCGTGATATTCAGGAAGATTTCCGCCCAGCGCGCTTCGCCTGTGAGTTTGCCCGCAGTAAAGCGGCGGGCGAAGAGGTGATCGACCTGCTGGCCCAGTCAAACCCGCACACCCGCTTTACCGTGCTGCGTCCGCAGAGCCTGTTTGGGCCGCACGACAAAGTCTTTATCCCGCGACTGGCCCAGATGATGCACCACTACGGCAGCGTGCTGTTACCGCGCGGCGGCGATGCGCTGGTGGACATGACCTATTACGAAAATGCCGTTCACGCCATGTGGCTGGCGAGCCAGCCGGAATGCGATAAGCTGGTGTCGGGCCGCGCGTACAACATCACCAACGGCGAACCCTGTACCCTGCGCAGCATTGTGCAAAGGCTGATTGACGAGTTAAAGATCGACTGCCGGATCCGTTCCGTTCCCTACCCGATGCTGGACATGATTGCCCGCAGCATGGAGCGCTTTGGCAGTAAATCGGCGAAAGAGCCTGCGCTGACGCATTACGGTGTGTCGAAGCTCAACTTTGATTTTACGCTGGATATTTCGCGGGCGGAGAACGAACTGGGGTATAAACCGATTGTATCGCTGGATGAAGGGATAGTGCGTACGGCGGCGTGGTTACGGGATCACGGGAAGTTGCACCGGTAAGCGTTCCAGCCTCATGTAGGCCGGGTAAGCGCAGCGCCACCCGGCAAAAAACAGAGAGTGCGGACTGATGCCCTCACCCCGGCCCTCTCCCACAGGGAGAGGGTGCAGACACTAAAACGGCAACCCTGGGGGTTGCCGTTTGCTGTTTATAACGCCGTCCAGGCTTCAGCCCATGCCAGACCTGCGCCTGGTTCATAGTACGTTGGAGAGTTGTTACACCAGCCGCTGTACGGGAACGGTTTGCACTGGAACAGTTTACCGTGGTTGTTCACGATATCACCGGCGTTGTACTTGCTGTTCGCGCTCCATGCCGGGTAAGACGTGTCTTCTCCGGATGGCGTTGCCGCTTTCGCTTTCACGTTCAGCAGGTAAGACGTGGTGCTGCTCAGCTCGCCATCGCTGACGGTCAGGCTCACTTCATACTGCTGCGCCGTCGCAGACTCTGGCGCGGTGAAGGTCACAACCGCTTTGTCCTGACCGGAAACAGTCTGACCATCCTGGGAACGCCAGGTATAGGTCAGCTTGTTGCCATCTGGATCGGTAGAGCCTTCCGCGCTCAGAGAAACCTGCGCACCCGCTTCAACTGCGCCGATCGGACCGGCAATCTGCGCAACCGGCGCGTGGTTCACCACAACAGGTTCGACCGGGGTTTCATCCGGCGTTGGTGTTGGTGTTGGCGCTGGCGTTTCATCGCCAGATGGCGTCGGTGTTGGCGTTACCGGGGTTTCGTCCGGGGTAACGGAAGAACCATCATCGTTAACGATTTTCACGTTAAAGAACTTCTGCACGCACTTGCTGTAGTCACCTTCTTTAAAGGCGCTGAACGGAGTCTGGTAGCCCACCAGCTGGCAAGAGTAGGTTTTGCCATCCGGGGTATCCGCGCTCCATCCCCAGTCCTGTTCCCAGTAAATCTTCAGGGCGCCTGCGCCACCTTCGTCGAACTGCTTCATGTTGGCGCAACCCAACACCTCGTTCGCCGGAACAGGCACTTTCAGGTAGTTTGCAAACTCTTTGTAGTACTTGATACGGTTCTGAGACTGCGCAATTTCAGTCGGGCCGCCGCACTCAACGCCGCCGTTGATGATCTGGGTGGTCACGCCAAAGCCCGGAACCAGACCGTTGGCTTTATCGTGGTCGTTCGGCTGCCATGTACCGTCGATCACCTGCAACATGCTTGGTTTTGGCGGCTGCGGATAGGCGAAGAAGAAGATCGCACTCGCCAGGTTCAGCCAGGTGTCCGCCACCAGCTCAGGTTTGTCGAGCAGCGTACGCACGTCGCCGTACATCGCTTCAGAGAATGGACCGTAGTTGTAGTTGTAGGACAACTGTTTCGCCCCACGACCGAAGTAGCTCAGGAAATCGCCGTCTTTATCTTTACCGCAAGGCCAGGTCTGCCCCTGCCAGACGTCCGGGTTACATTCGCCGTTATAACCGCCCTTCTGCCCTTCGCTCCAGCCCATTTCACGTACGTGGACCAGCGCCTGACGCCATTCGGCTTCCGGACGCCAGCTTTCGTGGCCGCCAGTTTCCTGGGCAAAGTGGGCAAACATGGTGGCCAGCTCTTTGCGGCAGATGGCGTCGCTGTCACGACCGTCATTGTAGGTCTTACACAGCGCCGGGAATTTACCCACGGCTTTCAGGAAGTTGCTGTAGGTATAGGCCTGCGCGCGCAGCGGGAAGAGATATTCCCAGTCGCTGGCTTTCACAATCCCTTCAACGCGTTTAACGTTGTCCGGGTTTGCCGCCCGGCCTGGCTCAATCAGTTCGACCTGCGCGTTATCCAGCGTCTGGATGGTCTCTTTCACCGAAGCCATCAGCGGGAAGTCCGTCAGTTCCTTCTCTTTCTTCGCCAGATCGCTGGCTTTGATGGTGTACGGCTCACTGCTGGTCTCCTTCAGATTCGCAGCCTGGGCCATGAATGGCGCCACGCAGGCTCCCGCAATGAGTACACTCAGTAACGTCCTTTTGTTCATTTCAGTTTTCCTGTTTATTTCAAATTAAATGTTAATATCCCGGCTTAGGTATTACTCCGTTAATACATAAACCACATTCAGCTGTTTTCACTTTTCGAAGAACACCTTCAGGAATTCTTCAAAAATAAAAAACGTTAATATCGTGCTGCTAATTTCAGTTGCTGATATTTGGCCCAGACCTTATGGGCATATTTCATCCTCTGCGGATAATTTTCTTTTTTCAGTCCGGCGTTATATGCGCCAACGGCTTCCCAGTTATAGCCATACACCCTGATCATCCCGGAGAGGATAGAAGCCCCGACCATGATCGAAGTACACGGCTCCGTGATTAATCGGTATTCGTCGATGCCTCTGCTTTCCAGCGCGGAAAAATGCGAACTGTTGATTTGCATCAGCCCGACATCCCGCGTGCCATCGCGGTTTTGCCCAACCGCATACGGATTCATACCGGATTCCACATTCGCTATCGCGTACAGTAAATAAGGATCGACATGATAATAATGCGCCGCTTTATCCCAACAATTTGCCAGTGCGCTTTGGCTTATTATCAATAACAACAAAATCAACTTTTTCATTTTTACCTGCTGACAGTTTCGGTTATTTCTCCTTACCAACATCCTGTAAAATGAATTTTGAATGACTCCCCCTCTGAAGGGGGAGTCATTAATGGGCTAGATTATTTGCAATCTGTTGATGCGCCTTCTTTTACCCATACGTCGCTGTTGGCTGGGTTATCACCACGGGTCCACCATTTCGCACGGTAAACGTTGCCTTCATAGGTGGTGGTGTCGCCGCCGTTGTACACCAGGTCAGAACGCCAGTTCATCTTCACGTTGCTCACCAGCTCCCATGCATCCACACCGAAGCCAGGCTGATTGCCCTGAGTCCAGTACTTCGCTTTCCATACCAGATGGTCGAAGCTTACGGTATCGCCACCGTTGTAGATTTTGCTGGATTCCCACGCCGCGTATTTGCTGGCGTTAGCATCCACAGGGGCATCGCAGCTTCCTTTGTCAGACGGAGGAGTCACATCATCAGCCGGAGGGGTAACGTCATCCGCCGGGTTAGTGTCTTCGTCAGCAGGTACCGGTGCAGGCGCCGCTTTCGGATTCACGGTAACCTGGACGTTAGACTGCACGCTGGTCTTACCGTCGCTCACCACCACGCTCAGGGTGTAGGTAGACGTCGAGCTCACTTCCGGTGCCGTGATATTCACGTTCGCGGAGTCAGTTCCGGTGGCGTGCATATCTGCTGGTACGCTCCAGGCGTAGGTCAGCGCATCACCGTCTGGGTCCGCAGCCTGGGCATGCAGCGCATAGGTTTCACCAGATTCAAGCGTGATCGCTTCCATTGGGTTTAAAACCGGAGCCTGGTTAGCTTTCGGCGCCTTGTTCACCACCTGTACATCAATCGCGTTGCTCAGGCCTTTTGCATCGGTCACCGTCAGGCGGAACGTCATGGTCTGGTCGGTGGTCGCTGCCGCAACGTTGAAGGTCGCTTTCGCTTTGGTGCTGTTGTTGATGGTGACAGACGGACCAGAGACCTGAGTCCATTTGTAGGTAATCGCATCGCCATCAGGATCGCTGGAAGCAGAGCCATCGAGCGTGACGGTTGCCGGGCCAGACACGTTCTGATCGGCAGAGGACGCGATTGGCGCGTGGTTGGTGACCACCGGATCAACCGGAGTCGAGTCGCTGCCCAGCAGGCTTTCGTTCATCGCATTCAGAATGTCGCCGGTATCAGAGTCGATAGACCACGCGAACAGACCGCCCAGTTTATTGGCCAGAACATACTTGCCTTTCGCCGTGGTTGAACGCGCATCTTCGTACGAGATCAGGTCGCCGGTGGATTTGTTGAAGACGTAAGGGGCTTCAGCGGTCGTGTCGTAGCCGTATTCCCAGCCTGGTTTGCCTTTGTATTCGTTCACGATCTGACGATAGTCAACCACGCCCGGTTCCCAGGTGCCTTTCACCATGCCGGTTGCCGTACCGGTGAATGGATTGTCACCGGTGTAGCCATGCACGCCGGTCCAGCCGCGGCCATACATGCCCGCACCCACCACGATCTTGCCTGGCTGTACGCCCTGCGCAAGCAGCGCGTTAACGCCGTTTTCAGTGGTGTAATCGGTGTCAGGACGCCATGCTGGCGCACGCAGCGCAGCCTGGTGGCCGAGAACGGTGTTGCTCCAGCCGCCGTAGAAGTCGTAGCTCATCAGGAAGATGTGGTCGAGATACTGCTGAGCCGTGGTGTAATCCACGTCTTCGATCTTATCGCGGCCTGCACCGATGGCGCTGGTCAGTTCATAGGTACGGCCCGTCTGTGCAGACAGCTCGTTCAGCATGGTGCGCAGGTCGTGCATCAGTGCGGTATAGGTCGCTTTATCCTGCTGCGGGTTGCCGATGGTTTCGGTTACACCGCCACCGCCCGGGAATTCCCAGTCGATATCCACACCGTCAAAGAATTTCCACGTCTGGAGGAAATCTTTCACAGAAGAGACGAAGCGTGCGCGGATAGCCGGGTCGCCCATGTGGAAGAACGGATCGGAAAGCGTCCAGCCGCCGATAGATGGCAACACTTTCAGGCCTGGATGCGCTTTTTTCAGCGCCATCAGCTGGCCAAAGTTACCTTTGTACGGGTCATCCCAGTTGGAGACGCCAGCCTGTGGTTTTTGCAGCGCAGCCCATGGGTCGTGGATCGCCACGGTAAAGTCAGGACGGCCCTTACAGTCGTTCTGAAGCACGCGGAAGCTGTTACCGCCTTCAATGGTTTTCAGGCCGTCGTTGATGCCGTCACCGCCACAGATTGGAATGAAGCCGTACAGAATGTGGTTGAGGTTTGCCGCAGGGATCTTATCAACCGGGAAGTTACGGTCGTAAACGCCCCATTCCGGGAAGTAGGCCGCAACCACTTTATCGGTATGCTTCGCGAACGCTTTGTTGTTCTCCTGGAGAGACGTATTCAGCGGCAGCAGGTGGCTACCGTCGGTGTCAGCCACAATAATCAGCTTACTGGCGCTTTTCGCACAGCCGCTGGCGTTACAGACTTCAACCTGTTCCTGATAACGCCCGCCTTTTTTCACTTTAAACGTTGCAGAGCCCGTCGCACCGGCTGCGCCGGTCCATACGGTCTGTCCGTCCAGCAGAACTTTCGCAGAAGTTGGCGCATCACCACTCCAGACGTTCCACTCAACTTTTACATCCACGCCATCGTTATGCACTTTGACAAGATTGTTATAATCCTGAGCAGCCTGATCGACTTCCACCAGGGCAAATTTGTCATTGCCATAGCCGATCGTCGGTGCACCTGGCGCTGCTGCAAATGCGGAGCTGGTTGCCGCCGCAATAAAGAGCGCCAGATATTTTGGCTTCATAAATTTCATTTTTATTTCCTGATAAATTTATTTATAACGTAGTAACCCATGTCTTCCGTGAGATCATGGATGCGTTTCGCGTAATGCGTATTTAACCAACGTGAGTGCCGTGAACAAAAAATTGTTGCTGCGTTGTATTCCTCCATTAAAAGATACAAGCCAAATCCCGTGTAGCTTATATCTCTTACGATACACTGAGCGTAAAGGATCGTCCTTTCCTTCCTCCATCAAAAAGATTTATAAAAAATCTTGACCTGTATATTTAAAATGTGAAAGCAATTTGCTGACTAATAAACACCCCTATTCCAGCAAAGGCGAGATAAGGACCAAAAGAAATAGTGAGGTTATTTTTATTTAAATTATTTACGGCGAAATAACCGACAATACCGCTTAACGCTGCCGCCAGTTCAATGGAGGGCAACGCCTGCCAGCCGCACCAGGCCCCCAGCGCCGCCAGTAGCTTAAAATCCCCGTAACCCAGACCTTCTCGTCCGGCGATCAGTCGAAAAGCCCAGTAGAGCAGCCAGAGCGACAGATAGCCCGCCACCGCGCCGAACAGCGCATCGCGTAGCGGCAACGTGTGGTCAAACGCATGGAGCACTAACCCCGCCCACAGCAGCGGCTGGGTCAGGCAGTCCGGAAGCAGCTGGTGCTGCCAGTCGATCATGGCCAGCGGCAGTAAAAAAGCCGCCAGTAACCACAAAGAGAACAGCGCCTGAACGTCCGGCATGCACCAGGCGGTGATGCCAAAAAACAAAGCGGTGACAAGTTCGACCAGAAAGAGTCGCAGCGGGATCGCGCTGCCGCACTGGTGGCAGCGCCCCCGTAATAAAAGCCAGCTGAGCAGCGGGATGTTTTCCCACGCCGCAAGCGTGTGCTGGCACACCGGACAGTGCGAGGCCGGAAAGAGCAGATTGCCATTCCCCTCCTCATCCATCACCATCCCCGGTACGCGCTCGGCGACAACGCCAAGAAAACTGCCCACAATGCCACCCAGGATCGCACTCATTATCGGGAACCCTACCGGGCAGGCGTCCCGTATCAGCGCGAAGGTATTCATGCGTTTTTTGACCAGGTGAGCTGCACCTGCGCTTTCACGTCGCTGAGGTGGTCAACCGGCGTGAGGTTTATTTTTTGCAGTCTCACGCCGGAGGTCTGATTAATTTCGCGCAGCCAGCTTTTTAATTCATACACATTCACCCGATTCACCACGAACGATAAAGTTTGCCCCTCCTGGCGCACATCCGTCAGTGAAAGGTTAATTTCATGGGCGCTGTTCTCGACCACCGTACGCGGGTTATCCGTTTTGACTAACTGGACCTGAAGATGATTTTTATCAATTTCACTGCGCATCCAGTTAAGCGTCTCTTTTTGTCTTTTAAGCGTCGATTTACTATTTTGAATCATATTATCCAAGGGGATCACTCCTGTGTAATACACCGCTGCCCCCACAATGGCAACGGCACATATTTTTAAAATAATTTTTTCCCGGGCGCTGTAATTCTGATAGCGCGCTTTCAGCTGCGCGATTCGCTCTTTCATTTATGTTTCCCTGCGATCATGGCGGTATACGGTTCGGTTGTTGAAACAGGCTGTAAGGTAAAATCAAAATTCTCACGGGTCTGGTTAACAAACGCCTGCAACGCGGGCTGGTTTTGCGCGCTGACGCTGAGCGTCAGGGTGTTTTGCTGCGCATCGTATTCCAGCAGATCGATCTCCATCGCAGGGACTGCCTGCCGGGCTTTCTCCAGCTCATCAAGCTGAAGAAAGAATCCCTTGCTCTGTTTTTTCAGGCTTTGACCAAAGTGATATTTGAAATTGGTCTGCTGACGCATGCTGGGGAAATGGTGCTGATAAACCTGGACGATCTCCTCCTGCACCCGATTTTCCTGCTGCACCAGCATCCAGGCCATCGCAATGCGTGGCCCCAGCAGCAGACCAACAGACAGCACGCCCGCCGCCACCATCGCCGCTTTCATACTTTTCGCCGCCCGCCCATGACCGGCCTTAAGGCTGAATTCACCGTGAAGCAGGTTAACGCGGCAGGTTTGCCACTGCGGCTGGATCAGCGCCAGCGGATGCTGCCAGGCATGCTGCACGTCAACGTGCACCTTCGCAGGCGCATCGCCGTAGCACCACACTTCCCCGACCCCGGCTTTCTGCATTAACAGCGGCAGCAGGGCTGCCTCCATTTCACCCGCCACATGGGGCGATAAACGCAGCCAGTAGCCATCATCCTGCGCGACCAGCGTGCTGCCCCCTGCCGTCACGGGCAAGAGCCAGGCATCAGGCAGGGCCTGAATCACGTTTAATCCGGCCTCCTGACAGCGGGTTAATGCCGCGCGCAGGCGGTAGGCGTCAATGGCCACAGCGTCGACGTCGGCGCCTTTTTTGTGGAGTACCGTCCAGTGGAGGTTGTCCACGTCGCCAATCAGCGTCTCTTCCGCCATCCACGAGAAGGCCATCGCCTGAGAAGCCACCTTTTTCGGCAGCGTAAAATGGCGGAAAATCATGTCGCTGGCGGGCAACAGGAGACAAACGCGCGTAGCCAGGGGGTGTTCGGCCAGCATCTCCAGGCTGTCGACCACCTCGACGCGCTCGCTGCCGGACTCACACCACATTATTTTCCCGCCCTCGCGGCTGTCGGGACGAACAAAAAGTACCTGTTTCATAACGTTCTACTTTTCTTATTCAATCATTCGGTAACGACGCTGCCACGTCACGATCTCACCGGCTTCGTTATTCACCTGAAGCTGGCTGACCACGCGAAGCGTTAATTCATCGGTATTGCCGGTGTAATTCACGCGGAAGTACCGGCTGTTTATAGAAAATTGATCCGCCACCTGCGGGAGATCGTCTTTTAACTGCGGGAAGGCCTGCTCCAGCGCTTTGCTGAACGCTTCCATATTTTCCCAGCCCGATTCCGGACGCGCATCCAGCAGGCGAACGGCGTCATCCCGCGTGAGTTTTCCCGGGAACATGGCCGCCAGCACGGCGGCCTGTTCCGGTTGCAGGGTGTTGACATCGATCTTGCTGGCAGCGTCCGGCAGCGCGCATAACAGCTTGCTCACCTTCGGATACGCCGTAACAGGGAACGCCGGCAGCAGTTTGATTTCCGCGATGCTGCGCATCATCTGATTTGCCGGTTGCCGCGCGGGCACGACGCCAGCCCACGCATCGCTTTCGGCCCCCTCTTTCGCCGTGGTGCTGTCGCCATCGAGATAATCCACCAGCTGGAAATAGACCGCCTCCGCCGTGCCCGGGCTGAGGCCGCTTTCCGTCAGGAGTTGTTCAACAATCCGCTCTTTACGCGGTTTTTCCGCCACCGCGGGAGCGCTTTGCCCCTGGGGTGCGACGTCGGCGGTCAACAGGTTGTTGACGTTAAAGCAGTCCTGCGCATCTTCCACCTGGCTCACGACCGTATAATCTTCACCCTGCGTCTCCAGCGGCTGATGCCAGTCGCCGTCCAGGGCCAGCGGCTTGCTCTCGCCGCTGGCGTCGGTCTGTAACCGGTCCTTCACCACTTTTTCCTGGGCCTGCATCGCCCAGCGCAGCTGCTGCTGGCTTACCTGATAATGCGTTTTCTGCAAATTACGGCAGAACTGCTGGCTGATTTTGGCGGCCAGCGCCGACATCATCACCAGCAAAATCAGCACCACCAGCAGGGCGACGCCCTGTTGTTGACGGATCCGCTTCATGGTCTGGTCTCCGGCGCAGGCGCTGCATCCGGGGTCGGCGCAGGCGCGTCGGCGGCTTTCTCTGGCGCCGCGGCAGCGGCCACCTCCGGCATATCACCCGGCGTGGTGAACACCCAGCGCCAGGTATCCCCGTTTTCCATCGTCAACGTAATCTCCACGCCGTCCGGCAGATGGGCGGCGTCGTGCCAGGCTGTCAGCCAGCCCTGACGATAAAAACGCCACTGCAATGATTTTACGCCGCTGACAATCGGCACTTCGTCAGGCTTAACGTCCGCCGGGCCGTCAATGACCGGCCAGACGTCGCGATACAAACGCCCCTCTTCCAGCCGCCAGCGCACGCGCTCCAGCTGGACCGTTCCGCTCACGCCATTCAGGGTGGTCAGTTCAAGGGTATCGCCCTCCTGACGAAACAGCTCCGGCTCATTACGCGGGGCGCGCGCCTGAAGCTGGAAAAAATCACGCTCCATCAGACTCCAGGCACGCTGAAGCTGGTTGAGCTTTGCGGCGCTGGCATCCGTCGCCGAGCTGGTACGCATCGCGCCGTCCAGAATTTGCCAGGCCAGGGTGCTGATCACCGCGAAGATAGTCAGCGCAATCATGATTTCCAGCAGGGTAAAACCGCGCTGGCGTCGCGTTTTCTTCACTTGCTCTCTCCCGGCGGAATGATGCGCAGGGAAATAACCGGCTGGCTCTCATCGCCTTCCGCATACACGCGTAGGGTATTCGCCCAGACGTTGTCGGCGGTTTTCACCCGCTGCTTACGCCAGTTCCAGCTGCGGCCGCCCATGATTTCCGTCCCCTGCTGTTCAGCATCCGGGAAGTCGGTTTTCGTGAGCTGTGCTTCCGCCAGCTGGTTTTCCGCCACCCAACTGGCCTGCAAGGTATCGGCCAGGCCATGAGTAAAACGCACGTTCAGGGAGACCGAGTTCATCAGCGCCAGCGCGGCGGTGGAGAAAATCACCAGGGCGACCATCACCTCCAGCAGCGTCATCCCCTTTTGCTTTTTGTTGCCGTTAGCCATCGTTTTCTACCGATACCGGCGCCGCACCTTGCGACACCACGCGGAAATGGTGCTGTTTGTCGTAACTTTGCAGCGTCAGCGTAAAGCGGCTGATTTCACCGTCCGGTAAAAAGATCACCTGCGGCTCGGACGTCACCGTCGCGGCCAGGCGCTGCGGCGAGAGCGACACGTGCATCTCTTCCGGAAAATCACCTTTGGTGGTAATGCGTCCGGCAGATAATGGCACCCAGTGACGCTCGCCATTTTTATCGGCGATCGTCACCAGCTGATATTTATCGGTGGTGATCACCAGCCCGACAATATTTCCGTCCATCACCGCACGGTCTGAACCATAATCAACGAGCGCTTTTAATTGCTGGCCAAATATATCCGCGCCGCTGCGCGAAGGAATGGTGGATACCACCATCATGGCGCAACTGGCAAATATCACCAGCGCCAGAATAATTTCCAGCAACGTAAAGCCGCGTTGATTTTTCATTATTTCTCTTTCTTATCCAGAGACCAGTTGGTAATGTCATCGGCGGTATTGGCTTCGCCGTCCGGACCGGCTGAGAAGACGTCCACCGCGCCGTGTTCACCCGGGCTTACCAGAATATAATCATTGCCCCAGGGGTCCTGCGGCAGGCGACGGATATAGCCGTCCGTGCGGTAGCCGTTCGGGATTGGCGCGATTTCAGGTTTGGTCACCAGCGCCTGCAAACCCTGCTCTGTGGTCGGGTAGCGGTGGTTATCCAGCTTGTACATATCCAGCGAGCCTTCGAGCGCGACAATATCGCTGGTTGCTTTTTGCGTATCAGCTTTTTCCTTATTGCCCATTAAATTTGGCACCACCATACTCGCCAGTACGCCGAGAATAACAATGACCACCATTAATTCGAGCAATGTAAAGCCCGCCTGGCGAGCCAGGTTTTTACGTTTTAAAGCCATGATTTAACCTACCATATTATTAAGTTGCAGAAGCGGTTGTAATATTGACAGCACGATGAATAAAACAATCGTCGCCATGGATACCACCAGCGCCGGTTCAAACACCGACAGCGTTAATGTAATTCGATGTTGTAAGGCCGATTCCTGGTTTTCCGCCGCGCGATCCATTAAATTACCTAATTCCCCGCTCTCTTCGCCGGAGGCAATCATATACAGCATGGTGGGCGGGAATAATTTCGCCTGTTCCAGCGCCGCATACAGCGACGCCCCCTGGCGCACGGTGTCGGCGGCCTGCTCCAGCACCTGCCGGGCATAGAGGTTTTCGATACCGTCCATCGCGATATACATCCCCTCCAGCAGCGGCACGCTACTGGCCTGCAAAATGCTCAGGGTACGGATATAGCGGGCGCTGTTGATGGCGCAGACCAGCTTTTTAATCGGCGAGCCGTTCACCAGCCAGCTGTGCCAGCGAAAACGGTTTTTGGCATTCCTCAGCCAGGTTTTGAAGCCGATAAAGCCGCCGCCCAGAATGCCCACAATATAAATGCCCCAGGCTTGCAGGAAATCACTGACCGCAATCAGCGTCCGGGTGGTGATCGGCAGCTGCTGCTTCATGTGGGTGAACTGCTCAATCACCTGCGGCACCACCGCCACCAGCAGGATGCTGATAACCGCGATGGCGACCACGGTGAGGGTTATCGGGTAGACCATTGCCTGCGTCAGCTTGCTTTTCATCTTCTGGCGCTGCTCGTTGTACTCCGCCAGCTTTTCCAGCACGTCGCCCAGGTGACCGGTTTTCTCCCCGGCCATCACCAGCGTGCAGTAAAGCTTGTCGAAGGTGCGCGGAAACTGGCTGAAGGCATCGAACAGGGTGTGGCCTTCCACCACCTTCTCGCGGATCTCCACCACCATCGCCGCCAGCTTTTTGTCTTCCGTCTGCTTCGAGATCGCTTTCAGCGCGCTCTCCAGCGGCAGCGCGGCGTTGACCAGCGTCGAAAGCTGACGGGTAAACATCGACAGCACCGGGGTGGAGAGCTTCGCCCCGGTTTTCGCTTTCCCGCCTGCCGCCGCCTCGCGGGTTTCGGTGATGCTGACGGGCATCAGCTTTTGCTCGCGAAGCCACTGGCGAACCTGCTTCTGCCCCTCGGCCTGTAACGTCCCGCGCTGGGTTTTCCCCGCGGCATCCGTCGCTGTCCAGGCGTAGAAAGCCATTACGCATCCCCCCCACGCTCGGCGGTGACGCGCATGACTTCTTCCAGAGACGTCACGCCGCTAATCACCTTCAGCAACCCGTTTTCACGCAGGCTGTAGGCCTGCTTAAAGAGCTGCGTTTCGAGGGACATTTCGTCCTTATCTTCATGGATGGCGCGGCGCATGGCGCTGTCCACCACCAGAAATTCATGGATACCGGCGCGGCCCTGATAGCCGCTCTGACGGCACTGTTCGCACCCCACCGCGCGGTAAATCGCTTTTGGCGGCGCGTCAATAAAGCTGAACAGCGCTTTTTCATTGGCGTCCAGCGGACTGGTGGTGCGGCAGTGCGTACACAGCCGACGCACCAGACGCTGGGCAATGACACCGAGCAGCGATGAACCGATTAAAAACGACTCCAGCCCCATATCCCGCAGACGGGTTATCGCCCCTGCGGCACTGTTGGTGTGCAGCGTCGACATCACCAGGTGACCGGTCAGCGACGCCTGCACCGCGATCTGGGCGGTCTCACCGTCGCGAATTTCCCCGATCATCACCACGTCCGGGTCCTGACGCAGAATCGCGCGCAGCCCGCGGGCAAAGGTCATGTCCACGCGCGGGTTAACCTGCGTCTGCCCCACCCCTTCCAGCTCGTACTCAATCGGATCTTCCACGGTCAGAATGTTGCGTTCGTGGCCGTTCAGCGCCGACAGTATGGCGTAGAGCGTGGTACTTTTACCGGAACCCGTCGGGCCGGTAACGAGGATGATCCCGTGCGGGCGGTCGATCAGCCCTTTCAGCTTCTCCAGCTCTTCATCAATCAGCCCCAGCTTGTTGATGTCGGGCTTGAGATTGCTTTTATCGAGCAGGCGCATCACCACGCGCTCGCCGTACTGGGACGGAATGGTCGAGACGCGCACGTCGATCGCCTTGCGACCGATGCGCAGAGAGATACGGCCATCCTGCGGTAGGCGTTTTTCGGCAATGTCGAGTTTTGACATGACCTTGATACGCGACACCAGCAGCGGGGCGAGCTTACGCGCCGGTTGCAGCACCGGGCGCAGCACGCCGTCAACGCGAAAGCGAATGCTCAGGGTGCGCTCGAAGGTTTCGATATGAATATCCGACGCGCCGTCCTTCACCGCCTCGCCGAGAATGGCGTTGATCAGGCGGATCACCGGCGAGTTTTCGTCGTTATCGAGCAGATCTTCGTTATCCGGGATCTCCTCGGTTAACGCCATCAGATCGATATCCGCGTCCATATCGTCCACCAGCTGCTGCGACACGCCGCTGCTCTGCTGCCAGATTTTAGCCAGCATCTCGTCAAACGCTTCCGGCGCCAAGGTGATCGGGACGAACGCGCGTCCCAGCACCCGGCGCACCTCCAGCAGTGCTAATGCCGGGGTGTCCTCACGGATATAGACGTCATTGTTGTAAAGCAGAACGCCGTTATCTTTTGCGTAGTTACTGCTACACAGGGTTTTACTCAATTCGTCCACGGTATCCCTCCGCCTTACTCTTTAAACGGATTGCGTGCCGCGGAGGTTTTCGCGGGTGCGGCGCTGGCGGCAGGGAACGCTGGCAGTACAGCGTTGTCCGTCGGTTCAATAATGCCCAGCTTCTTCTCTTCCGCTCGCTGCATCTGGCGCACCCGGATCTGGTCATATTTCTCTTTCGAGGCTGCGCTGTAGTTGTCGTCGTCACGCAGGACGGTGGTATGAATAAACACCATCAGGTTGCGTTTGGAGGTATCCTGCGAGGTGTAGCGGAACAGCTGACCGACCAGCGGGATATCGCCGAGCAGCGGCACTTTGGAGACCGACTGTTTGGTCACATTTTCCATCAGGCCGCCGAGCACCACCGTCTGACCACTGTGGACCATCACTTCGTTATTGATCGTGCGCGTGTTGAAGGTTGGGCCGAGGCTGGAATCTTCCGTCGCGCTGTTGTCAACGCTGGACACTTCCTGCTCAATCTTCAGGTGGATCATGTCGCCATCGTTGATTTGCGGCACAATCTTCAGCTTGGTCCCCACGGTTTTACGCTCAACGGAGTTAAACACGTTGTCGCCGCTGGTGGTTTGCGAACCGGAAAGCACCGGCACATCCTGACCGACGTTGAACGACGCTTCTTTGTTATCCAGCGTGACCACGCTTGGCGTGGAGAGGATGTCATTTTTACCGTCGGTAGAGAGCGCGGTCATCAGGGCGCCAAAATCACCGTTGAAGAAGCCGGTTGCCAGGCCAGTGAAGCTCGCCCCCTTCATGGTGCCATTTTTAATCTGGCTGATTGGCAGGCCGGTAGCGCCAAACTGCACGCCGCCGTGTTTGCTGGTCCACTGCACGCCAAGATCCAGGCCGTTGCCGTCCTGCACTTCGGCAATGATCGCTTCCACCAGCACCTGCGGACGGCGAATATCCAGCTTGTCGATCACCTTCTCCAGGGAGTTCATCACGTTAGGCTGCGCGGTGATCACCAGGGAGTTAGTTGACTCGTCGGCGGTAATATTCAGGTCGGTTGAGGCGCTCGCGGTTTTCGCTTTGGCCGCGCCCGGCTTGTCTTTCAGCTGCTCGCCAATCCCGGTCAGCACCGGCACCACTTTGGTGGCGCTGGCATATTTGAGGTAGAAGACGCGGGTGTTCCCCTCGTTATTCTGCTCGCGATCCAGCTGATGGATAAGGGAACGGGTACGCGCCCGCGCATCTTCCGAACCGCTGATCACCAGGCTGTTGGTTTCGTCATCCGCCACCACCTTGGTCGCCAGCTGCGGCGCGTTCTGTCCTTTCTGCTCTTCGTTGTTGAGGTTATTCAACATTTCCGAAAGCTCTTTGGCAGAGGCAAAGCGCAGCGGGACGATTTCGCGGCGCTGAATGCCGTCTTTATCGACGCGCTGCACCAGATCCACCAGGCGGTTCACCACCGAGGCTTTACCGGTTAACAGCAGGACGTTGGACGGCTCAAAGTGCACCACGTTCCCGATGCCGGTGGCATCGTTGAGCTGACGCAGCAGCGGGGCCAGTTCGCGAACGGGTACGTTTTCCATGCGCACCACGCGGGTGATGATCTCGTCACCTTTGCCCGGGTTCTTGCTGTCAGCCAGCGGCGCACCGGCGGTACGCGCCACGCTTGAGCGCACCACTTTGACCATGCCGTTATCCATCGGGATCACCGACAGGCCGTAGAGATCCAGCACGCTCAGAAAGAACTGGTAGTACTCATCTTCCGTCAGCACGTTGTAGGTTCGGACCGAGACGGTTCCCTGGACGGACGGGTCGACCAGAATGGTTTTGTTGAGATTGCGACCTACCGTATCGATAAACTCGCGAATATCAGTATTTTTAAAACTCGCGCTAAAGTTAGCTGCAAGCAGCGAACTGGAATATAACGACAATGCGGTCAGCGCCACGCACGCCCAGGGAAATTTTTTCATGTCTGCACACTTGTTAATTGTTTAGAACATTAACCCGAATATTTTCAAGGTGAGCGTGACGCCGTACGACGACCTCCGCTTCTTTCATTTTCGACCAGTTGGCAATAATGCTTTTCGCTTTTGCTTCATCGGTCATATCGACAGAGTTAACCTGAATCGCCACATCGCCTTTTTCCAGACCTGACTGACTGTAAAAGGCGGAGGCATTCCTTGGATTTATCCTGTAGCCTTCCAGTCGGCCTTTTTCAATGATGGGTTTTAACACCAGATAATCATCAAGATGCAAACTGTCTGCGCCAGCATCTTTCGTCGATTTTGTAACCGGGCCGCTATCCACGCCACCCTTAAAATAGTCCGGTTTATTTAACGCCAGTACCTGCGTAGCACCTTCATAATTAACCACCACATTATCTTTGTTTATTTCCTGAATAAATGCGTCGTTAAATCCGGCGAGAGGTTCACCCTCACGGTAGCTTCGCTGACCGCCTGGGGTTTTGATAACAGCGAAGGAGAGCCAGGCGTCATCACTGCGCACAATGCCCTCTATCTCCGCTGCCAGCGGGGCTTTTGCCGCATCCGGTAAGTTCTCCTGACGGACGGCAGCCGTAAAAAGCGTAAAGGGTTTCTCTTCGCGCGTTTTTTTCAGCGGCTGTAGATCAGATTTAGCCAACTTATTCGTAACTTTTTTATAATCTTTTAAGGTGAGATACCCTTGCTGGCCGCTAAAAATGAGCAGCACAAACATAATACAAGGCGTTATCCACCGTGACAGAAATGAGAACCTCATTTTTTATCCGGCCTATAGCAAAGCAAAAATAAGCAGCGTCATACTGCGCCAATATGGAGGAAAATAGTAATAAGCTGTTGCAAATACGACCACTGACTTCGCCACCAACTTTCATACAGAAAAATATTGACCGTATAAAATCCAGATGTTAGGCGCGGCCAGCTGGATATTTTTACCCTGTCTGCAAATTGACCGCTCATGGGCTTTACCTTACTTTCTGCTGCTGTTGCTATTCCTAATCAGAGACGGTCAGTCGTTATGTATCAGAGCCACTTTAATTTTAAAAATCCGCCATTCAGGACAATCACCCGTTTATCCGGTGATTTTCTGGTGCCTTATCATCAGGACGTGTTCAACCTGCTGAAAGAGAAAACCCAGCTGGCGGGAATTATCGGGCTTTTTTGCGACGACGCTCCGCTTCTGAGCCACTTCATCGACGCGCTGAAAGCCAGCAACCCTACCGTTCTTGCCATCAACGCGTTTCCCAAACTGAGTGCCAGTAGCCTGCTGTACAAACTCAACCCGGGAACGAAAGCGATTAAAGATCGCATGCAGGCGGTGGATGCCGTCCTGCGCCAGTGGCAGGAGGGGAAAGCAAAATCCCGAGTGCTGACGATCGCCCATTCCGAAGCCATGAAGGAGAGCTGCCGTGAAGTCCTGGGCACGCTGCTCACGCGCGCCCAGGAGCTGAACTTCCGGCTCGCCGTGGTGCTGACGGGCACGGCGGATCAGGAGCACCTGCTAAAGCAATCTGAACTGCGCGAATATACGCACACCCATCATGTCCTGCGCCCCCTCACCTGCCGCGAATACCTGAGCTATGTGCAGGGGCAGTGTGAAGAGCACGGCTGTGAACATTCGCCGTTGCCGCCTGCCCGTGTGCGCAAAATGCACACGCTGACCAAAGGCAATATCAGCAAACTGAACGAACTGGCACACCTGTCAATGCTCGCCGCCTGGACGGAACGCGCGGCGCAGGTCAGCCCACGCCATTTACGTCTGGCGGCGGGAGAGATCCTGCCCGCCCAAAAACACGGTAAGCGCCTGGCGACCGTGGGGCTGTTTGCATCCGTGCTGTTTGCCGCCTGCGGCTGGTATTTTTCCTCGTCGATCGGCGCGCGCCTGCCGTTCCAGCTGCCGGTGCCCGTCAGCTGGAAACAGCAGACGCCAAAACCTGAGGCAGCCGTAGTGCCGGTTATCGACAACGAAATGGTTAATCAGCCGGATGCGATGCATCAGCTTTATCTCATGTGGGGGTATGACGCCTCGGCTGAAGATGCGCTGTGCCAGAACGCCGCCAAAGTGAATCTGATGTGTAAACAGGGGAACGCGTCGCCGGAGACGCTGGCGCAGGAAGGTTATCCGTGGGTCAGTGAACTGAAAACCAGCGACCATCTTAACTATGCGGTGGTCGCCAGGGTCGGAGAGACGTCCATTGACCTGTTAATGAATAACCGGACCTGGCAGGTGAGCCGCAGCTGGTTTAACCGGCACGCGACCGGCAACTTCACCCAGCTGCACCGCCTGACACCGGAAGGTAAAGACGCGATCGGCGCGGCCAGCGACAGCAAAGACATGGCCTGGCTGGATCAGCAATTAAGCCTGGCGCTGAGCCAGCCTGAAACGCATGCCCGGATCTGGACCGCAGAGATGATGAAACGCACCCGCGAGTTCCAGCAAAAAATGCATCTGCACGTGGATGGCATCCCCGGGGAAGATACGCTGATGCAGCTGATGCGCGTGACCAACAGCACGCCGAGCGTACTGATTCAGGCCACCCGCACCACCCCGGACGCGAAAATGCAGGAGAAGAAAGCCTAATGTCGACCATCTGTCTTGCGGCCCAGCGCAGCTATACAACCGGGGAAGCGGTCTGGTTTTCGTACCGTCTCCCCAGCCTGAAAAACATATTCGGCAAAACGGCGTTATGGCTGGTCGGGCTTTGCGCCATGCTGGTTGTCGGCCTGTATATGCACATCTACTGGAACCTGCGCCACCCGGCGCCTGAACCGGTCAACGCCAGCGTTGCGAAACCGGAAACGCAGCTTTCGGATATGCATTACGTATACGTGAGTAAACCGTTCCCGCATCCGCAGCCTAAAGTTGCGCCAGTGCCTGTTGATGTTCCACCGATGCAGGATCTGCCGATCAACAGTGATGATGCCGACTGGCAGCAGGCGCCCGACGGCGCGGTGCCGCACGATACCTCGCGGGATACCTTACCCGGAACCGAGGCGCATGAGCACGATATCGCTCCCGTCAGCGCGAGCAGTGAAGAGTCATCATTAACAGAATTATTTAAGCAGGCGTTAAAAGAGCAGGAGCAGGATTATTCTCAAGGAAAAATTCCCGCGCCGCCGGTTGACGAAACGCAGGATAATTCACAAGCGAGTGTAAAAAACAGTGGAAATAGCCGTTCTCCTTTCAGTGAAAAAGAAGAACGGCGGGAGTAGGCATTAATATTTTTCAGGCAGTGCGGTAAGGTTAAGCAGTCGTCCTTTTTCCACCACAATATATTGACCTTTTTTCAGGTCGGAGAGGATTTTGATAATGGTGCTACGTGCGAGGTTAGTGTATTCCTGAATGTAATCATAAACGTTAATATCACGTTGCTGATGAACAATCAGGTCGTTAATCTCATATAAAAATTCACGAACAACAGAATACGCACTGCGGGCAACCAGAACATCATCACGTTTGCTCATCAGGCATATGTACCAGGACAGGACTTTAGTCAGGTCAGGCCACAGATTTTTTTCGGTCATCAACTGGGCGAAGACCTCTTTCTTGATCGAGCGAACGACCGTATTCGTCCGGACAAGGCCGTACATATGGGTGGCGTTGTAATACATTGACGACAGGCCGAAAATGCATTGCCCGGTGACGGTGAACATGCACAGTTCGTCAGATTCACGTCGAAATTCGACCTCGCCGCTGACGATAATATGAATATAACCGGAATCAGAAGTGGAAATTTTCTGCCATTTTTTTAACGTTTTTTCTTCAACGCCTGCGGTTGCAGAAATAATTCTTTCCATTTCATATTGTGGACGTAATTTTTTTCCATAGATGCTTAACATTGTTATACCCGATTCAAGATGTGATTTTTTAAAATAAGATGGCCGCGGCGTTTACGCCGAACCATAAATTTTTACCTGATGAAAATTTCAAGAATAAAAATAAAAGAGTAAAGTTTTTAATTAATTCGCTACATTACTTAGCGCGCTATGTGTCCATCTTAAATCGGGATAATTTTAAGTCAATTAACTAAAAATGAAATGAGTTTGTACTTAGGATTAATCTGATAGAAACCTAAGAAAATATACCCATTCGAGGGTAATCCGAAGGTTTACCCCTGCCCGTATTTCTCTAAAAGTGCTTCGGCAATCGCCATAGTTTCCACATCCGCGACGCCATTCCATAACTGCGGACGGAAATGCATCTGGAAAACCATGATGATGCGTTTTTGCTGTGCGGGCGTGCTGTTTTCTGGCACCTCGTAACCGTAGCGCGCCAGCAGATCGAGCAGCGCTGCGGTATCAACCTGCTGATAATGCGGTCGGCCATTGATATAAAAATTCACCCGCGCCGGATCGGGCCAGGTTCCGATACCCTGCTGCGCCAGCTCGCGCCACGGAAACAGCGGGCCAGGATCGTCTTTACGCTGCGGGGCGATATCCGAGTGTGCCACCACGTTCTGCGGTTTTATGTCGTAGCGGGCGATGATGTCTCTGGCAAGCGGGATCAGCGCCGCAATTTGCCCCGGTTCGAAGGGGGTAAAGGTTTTCACGCCATCGGTTTTCCGCCAGCCGCGGTTTTCCAGCTCAATGCCGACGGAGGTATCATTTATGCGGTTGGTGCCACGCCAGAAGCTGATGCCCGCATGCCAGGCCAGCTCGCTCTCCGGGACCAGCTGCCAGATACGCGGTTTGCCCTGCGGAGCCGGGGGCTTTGCGGGGATGAGATAGTGAGAGCTGACGTTTTTATCGGTCAGGGTCGCAAGCGAGGTGTCGAAATCGTCGGCGGTGTAGTGAATAACCAGCACTTTTATACGCGGGTAGGCCGCCTGCGCCTGATGGCGCGTATCCAGCTCGTACGCGCCTTTATCAATGATGCCCTCTTCCGAGGCGCATCCTGCCAGCAACATCGCCAGCAGGAGGGTTGAGAGCGAACGCTTCATCGACGGGTTTTCACCGCCGTGCCGCTTACGCTCACCATCAGCATGCTGGCATCTTTCCCGACCGTTTCGTAGTCGATATCAATGCCTACCACCGCATCCGCGCCCAGCGCTTTGGCCTGCTCGCCCAGCTCCTTAAACACAATGTCACGCGCTTTACGCAGCTCTTTCTCGTACGCGCCGGAACGCCCCCCGACGATATCCCGAATGCCGGCAAAGAAATCGCGGAATATGTTCGCGCCCAGAATCGCCTCACCGGTGACCACGCCGCAGTACTCGGTAATCGGTTGACCTTCCAGGGTTGGCGTTGTTGAAAATTGCATACTTTCTCTCCTTCTTTAGCGTTCAATGCGTTAGCGACAGCATTATCGGTTCGTTACGCTATGATTGAAAGGATAGTTAATAAATAAGGAAATCAACATGCGCTACTCTGCTTTAACGCTTTTAGTGCCATGCGCGCTGGTGCTCAGCGCCTGCACAACGCCGGTCACGCCAGCCTTTAAGGATATCGGAACCCGCAGCGGCCCTTGTATTGAGGGTGGCCCGGATGCCGTGGCGCAACAATTTTATGATTACCGTATTCAGCATCGCGGTAATGACCTGACCGCCCTGCGCCCGTACCTGAGCGATAATCTGGCGAAACTGCTCACCGACGCTTCGCGCGATCCGCAGCACAACGCCCTGCTGTCATCCGATCCGTTCTCCAGCCGCGCCACGCTGCCGGACAGCGCCGACGTCGCCAGCGCGTCCACCATACCGAATACCGACGCACGCAATATTCCCCTGCGCGTGAAGCTCACCCAGGGGACGCAAACCTGGCAGGATGAGGTGCTGATGATCCGTGAAGGCCAGTGCTGGGCAATAGACGATGTGCGCTACATTGGCGGCAGCGTTCATGCCCCGGCGGGCACCCTTCGCCAGTCGATCGAGAACCGCTAACGCCTCCGTTCAATAAACGTTAACCCCGTAAAATGTCCGGCATTTCCAGCGGAATGCCGACATTTATACTCGCCCCCCTTTCCCGTCGCTATTTTGTGCTATGTTTAAGAGGAAACACGGGTTATATTTAACTTTTAACGCAGAAATATTGCATAACTATTCTGTCAACGGTACTATCTGCGGCCTCAATTGCTATAGATTGCCTGGATGAGTAAAGACTGCCCCGATGAGTATTAAACTAAACGGCATTAACTGCTTCTACGGCGCACACCAGGCGCTGTTCGACATTACGCTGAGTTGCCCGGAGGGCGAAACGCTGGTTTTGCTCGGCCCAAGCGGCGCGGGAAAAAGCTCCCTTCTGCGTGTTCTTAATCTGCTTGAAATGCCCCGTTCGGGGACGCTGGCCATCGCCGGTAACCATTTTGACTTCGCGAAAACCCCGTCTGATAAAGCGATTCGTGAACTGCGTCAAAACGTGGGCATGGTTTTCCAGCAATACAATCTCTGGCCGCATCTGACGGTGGTGCAAAACCTGATTGAAGCCCCGTGCCGCGTGCTTGGCTTAAGCAAAGACCAGGCGATGGCGCGTGCTGAAAAGCTGCTGGAACGTCTGCGTCTGAAACCGTACAGCGACCGGTATCCTTTACACCTCTCTGGTGGTCAGCAACAGCGTGTGGCGATCGCCCGTGCGCTGATGATGGAGCCAGCGGTGCTGCTGTTTGACGAGCCGACCGCGGCGCTGGACCCGGAAATTACCGCCCAGATCGTGAGCATCATTCGTGAGCTGGCGGAAACCAACATTACCCAGGTCATCGTGACCCACGAGGTGGAAGTGGCGCGCAAAACCGCCAGCCGCGTGGTCTATATGGAAAACGGATATATCGTTGAGCAGGGTGACGCGAGCTGCTTCACTAACCCGCAAACCGATGCCTTCAAAAACTACTTATCACACTGATGTGTTAGGGAAACTATAATGAAAAAAGTATTGATTGCCGCGCTGCTTGCTAGCGTCAGCCTTTCCGCTACCGCAGCCCAGACCATCCGTTTCGCCACTGAAGCGTCCTACCCTCCGTTTGAATCCATTGATGCGAACAACAAGATTGTTGGCTTCGACGTGGACCTGGCAAATGCCCTGTGTAAAGAGATCGACGCGACCTGTACCTTCAGCAACCAGGCGTTCGACAGCCTGATCCCAAGCCTGAAGTTCCGCCGTATCGACGCCGTGATGGCCGGTATGGACATCACGCCTGAGCGTGAAAAGCAGGTTCTGTTCACCACCCCTTACTATGACAACTCGGCCCTGTTCATCGGTCAGAAAGGTAAATACGCCTCCGTTGACCTGCTGAAAGGCAAGAAAGTCGGCGTGCAGAACGGCACCACGCACCAGAAATACATCATGGATAAGCACCCGGAAATCACCACCGTGCCGTATGACAGCTACCAGAATGCGAAGCTGGACCTGCAAAACGGTCGTATCGATGCGGTGTTCGGGGATACGGCTGTTGTGACTGAATGGCTGAAAGCGAACGACAAGCTGGCCGCCGTAGGTGACAAGGTGACCGATAAAGACTACTTCGGTACAGGTCTGGGTATTGCCGTACGTCAGGGCAACACCGAGTTGCAGCAGAAATTCAACGCTGCGCTGGAAAAAGTGAAGAAAGACGGCACCTACGAAACCATCTACAAAAAATGGTTCCAGAAGTAATTCCTGATGAATGAAATTTTTCCTTTAGCAAGCGCCGCCGGGATGACCGTCGGCCTTGCCGTTTGTGCACTGATTATCGGCCTCGTACTGGCGATGTTCTTTGCGGTGTGGGAGTCCGTTAAGTGGCGCCCTGTCGCATGGTTCGGTTCAGCGCTGGTGACTGTGCTGCGTGGACTGCCGGAAATTCTGGTGGTCCTGTTTATCTATTTCGGCTCCTCACAGCTGCTGTTAACGCTGTCGGACGGCTTCACGATTAATCTCGGCTTTGCGCAGATCCCGGTGCAGATGCAGATTGAGAACTTCGACGTCAGCCCGTTCCTGTGCGGCGTGATTGCGCTCTCCCTGCTCTATTCAGCCTATGCGTCACAAACGCTGCGCGGCGCGCTGAAAGCGGTGCCGCAGGGTCAGTGGGAATCCGGTCAGGCGCTGGGCCTGTCGAAAGCGGCGATCTTCTTCCGCCTGGTGATGCCGCAGATGTGGCGTCATGCCCTGCCAGGGCTGGGTAACCAGTGGCTGGTACTGCTGAAAGATACCGCGCTGGTGAGCCTGATCAGCGTGAACGATTTGATGTTGCAAACCAAAAGTATCGCCACCCGTACGCAGGAGCCGTTTACCTGGTACATTGTGGCGGCGGCGATCTACCTGGTGATCACGTTGCTGAGCCAGTACGTTCTTAAGCGTATTGACCTGCGCGCAACGCGTTTTGAACGGAGACCAGGCTGATGCTGGATTATTTACCCGAACTGATGAAAGGGCTGCACACCAGCCTGACGCTGACCGTCGCGTCTATCATCGTAGCGCTGATCCTGGCGCTGATCTTCACCATCGTCCTGACGCTGAAAACGCCGGTGCTGGTGTGGATTGTCCGTGGCTACATTACGCTCTTTACCGGTACGCCGCTGCTGGTGCAGATCTTCCTGATTTACTACGGCCCGGGCCAGTTCCCGTCGTTACAGGAATATCCGGTTATCTGGCATCTGCTCTCTGAGCCATGGCTCTGCGCCCTGATTGCCCTCTCCCTGAACAGCGCGGCCTATACCACGCAGTTGTTCTACGGTGCGATCCGCGCGATCCCGGAAGGCCAGTGGCAGTCCTGCGGAGCGCTGGGCATGAGCAAGAAGGATACGCTGGCGATCCTGCTGCCTTATGCCTTTAAGCGCGCGCTCTCTTCCTATTCCAACGAAGTCGTTCTGGTGTTCAAAAGTACCTCTCTGGCCTACACCATCACCCTGATGGAAGTGATGGGCCACGGACAGCTGCTGTACGGACGCACCTACGACGTAATGGTGTTCGGTGCGGCGGGTCTGGTCTATCTGGTGGTCAACGGTCTGCTGACCCTGATGATGCGTCTTATCGAGCGTAAGGCGCTGGCGTTTGAGCGCAGAAATTAATCGTCTTAATGCATAAAGCTGTTGTTACGGTGCGGATAACCTGATGGGTTATCCGCATTTTTTTATGCATTAAATAATATTTAATCATATTTATTGCATATAAATTCATTGAGTGGCATTGTACATCCATGCCGCAGACACGGCGCATAATGACAAGACAGACAGACGGGAGCATTACAATGAAAAAGTTAGTTCTGGCCGCATTACTCGCAACCTTCGCCGCTGGCGCATCCGCCGCCGATAAAATCAATTTCGGCGTTTCTGCCACCTATCCGCCGTTTGAATCGCTGGATGCCAGCAACCAGATCGTCGGCTTCGACATCGACCTGGCGAAAGCGCTGTGCAAGCAGATGCAGGCCGACTGCACTTTTACTAACCACGCGTTTGACAGCCTGATCCCGTCCCTGAAATTTAAAAAGTACGACGCGGTGATCTCCGGCATGGACATCACGCCAGAGCGCAGCAAGCAGGTCGCGTTCACCGACCCGTACTACGCGAACTCTGCGGTGGTGATTGCGAAGAAAGGAGCTTATAAATCTTTCGACGAGCTGAAAGGCAAGCGCATCGGCATGGAGAACGGCACTACGCACCAGAAATACCTCCAGGACAAGCATCCTGAAGTGAAAACCGTGGCCTATGACAGCTACCAGAACGCCATTATCGACCTGAAAAATGGCCGTATTGATGGCGTATTTGGCGACACCGCGGTCGTGAATGAGTGGCTGAAAACCAACCCGCAGCTGGGTACAGCGACGGAGAAAGTGACCGATCCGCAGTATTTCGGCACTGGCCTCGGTATTGCGGTACGTCCGGATAACAAAGCCCTGCTCGAGAAACTGAACGGCGCGCTGAAAGCGATCAAAGCTGACGGCACATACCAGAAAATCAGCGAGCAGTGGTTCCCACAATAACCTTTTTTGCCGGGTGACCTGGCCTACGGGGGTGGTCTGTAGGCCGGGTAAGGCGAAGCCGCCACCCGGCAATTTCTTAAAGCGGCACAAAGAACCTGAACCGCGCCCCGCTCACGGACTCCATCAGCCTGATCCCCCCGCCGTGCAGCTCCAGCATTCTTTTCACGATTAACAGCCCTAACCCGCCCCGGTGCTCCCGCGAGGCCTGCGGATTTAACGCTGACGGTCGCTGGAACAGATCGTCCCGTAATGCGACATCAACACCCGTTCCGCTGTCGGCCACTTCAACCTGCAACCGATCGTTCTCCTGCCATACCGCCAGACGAATGTCTCCGCCTGCTGGGGTATGGCGTATCGCATTATCCAGCAGATTCGTCACCACCCGTTCAATCATGGAGACATCGGCGAACACCTGCGGCAGCGGACCCGGCACGTCAATGTGCAGATTTAACTCACGCGTGCGGGCAGCGAGTTCAAACTTCTGCGCCACGTCGGAAATCAGTTCAGCCATGGCAAAACGCTCGCGCTGGGGCTTGATGCCGCCGTGCTCAAGACGCGCCAGCTCGAATAGCTGCTGCGACATATGGCGTACCTTTTGCCCCTGACGCAGCGCGGTAGCGAGGTACTGCTGATGCTCTTGCGGCGACAGCGTGGCGGATTTCAGCGACAGCGTTTCCAGATAACCCAGCAGCGACGTCAGCGGGGTGCGTAAGTCGTGGGAAATGTTGGCGATAAACTCCCGGCGCTGGCGGTCGCTGTCGGCCAGCCGATCCCACTGAGAGGTGATTTTGCGCGCCAGCTCGATAAAGGTATTGCGCAGGATCGCCACTTCATCCTCTCCGGCAGGCTCAAGCGGCTGGGCCGCCAGCTGCTTAATCGCGCTGATGCTGTCCTGCTCCAGCCCGGCCACGTTCAGCGTGAGCTGTTTAACCGGGCGCGTCACCCAGTACCAGAGCAACACCCCCGCCAGCAGACCAAACAGCGCCACCAGCAGCATCGACCACAGCGCCGTACTCCAGAGCGCTTTGTGCCAGGCCATCTCCGCCAGCGCGTTGGACTCCTCCCCCTGCAAAATAATGTACAGATACCCCTTCAGCTCACCGTCCTGTCGCAGCGGGGTGGCGCTGAAGACTTTCTTATTCTGGCTTCGGGGATCGTCGCCAAACACCGGCATCACCGTCCCGCCCAGGAAATTCTGTATCGGCGCGAGGTCAATTTTTTGCCGCTGAATGTGCCCCGGCGGGGCGGCATCGGCCAGGATATCGCCATCTGGCGAGACAACATACAGCTCGACGCTGGGATTAAAGGTCATCAGCCGGTCGAACAGCGGTTTTAAGGCGCTGCGATCCACCCTGCCCTGCGCATCCAGAATCGCTTCCCGCTGCACAATCTGCTGCGCCAGCCCGCCGGAGAGCCGCTGCACCATCGCATTGCCGTACTGCATGCTACTGTAGAGCTGCACCGCACAGGCGACGGTGGCGCAGAGCAGCAGTAACGCCGTAAACAGCAGCGTCAGGCGCTGGCTCATGCTAAAGCGACGCATCATGATCCTGCTCCGCAAATTTGTAGCCTTTGCCCCAGACGGTGCGAACGATCTCCGGCTCGGCGGCATCTTTCTCTATTTTGATGCGCAGGCGGTTAATGTGGGTGTTGACGGTGTGTTCGTAGCCTTCGTGCTGATACCCCCACACCTGCTCCAGCAGCGCCAGCCGCGAAAAGACCTCTCCGGGATGGCGGGCAAAGAAATAGAGCAGTTCAAATTCGCGCGGGGTGAGATCGACGTGTTGACCGTTAAGGCGCACGGTGCGCGCCAGCGGATCGATAGTCAGTCCGTGCGCCTGAATAATGCCGTCCGTCTGCGCCTGGCCCATCGCCTGCTGACGGCGAAACAGCGCCTTAATGCGGGCAATCAGCTCCTGCACCGAGAAAGGTTTTGCCAGATAATCATCCGCCCCGGTTTCCAGGCCGGTAATACGGTCAGTTTCACTGCTGCGGGCGCTAATGATGATAATGGGCAGGTAGCGGGTCATCTGGCGGATACGGCGGCAAATCTCCAGACCATCAACATTCGGCAGCATCAGATCGAGGATCACCGCGTCCCACGGCTGTGTTTCAAGACGCTGTAAGGCGTTGCCCCCGTCGGGCTCGTGGGTAATGGCGTAGCCTTCATCTTCCAGGTTAAGACGCAGGAGTGCCGCGATATCGTGGTCATCTTCTACCAGCAGGATCTGCTTCATGGGTAAGCCTTCAATCATTTGTTATGACGTAAGCTTACCTGATTTCGAGCGGGGGAAGAGTTCACATTTTGTTGAAGATTGTGCGGGGTTTATGCCGGGTGGCGGCTTCGCCTTACCCGGCCTACGCTTTGGTTAACAACGTGAGCTGACAGGCTATTTTGCCGACCAGTTGAAAGCGCCACGCTGGCTTAAAACAGAGGCGGGAGTCGCATTCATGGGTTGAGCAAACAAAGCCGGGTGGCGGCTACGCCTTACCCGGCCTACTCCGGATCGTAGGCCCGGTAAGCGCAGCGCCACCGGGCGATGTTGAGGATTAACGCGTTTTCACCAACAACGTCAACACTTCATAATGGGCGGTATGGGGGAACATATCGAAAAGCTGAACGCGCGCAATGCGGTAGCCCGGCAGGCTGGCAATATCCTTCGCCATGGTCTGCGCGTTACAGCTGGAGTAGACGATGTACTCCGGCGCCATCTGGCTCAGGTAGTCGCAGAGCGCCTGGCCGATGCCCCGGCGCGGCGGGTTCACCAGCACCAGCTCCGGCACGTTGCCCTGTCCTGTGGCGAACCGGGTCGAGTCCAGCGCCTGAAAGTGCAGATTCGACAGCCCCAGCTCCGCGGCGGACTGCTTCGCGCAGGCAATCGCTTCGGCAGAGATCTCAATGCCGGTGAGCTGCATGTCTGGCGTGGCACAGTGCAGGCCAAAGCCGCCGACGCCGCAGAACAGATCCCACATGTGATGAACCTGTAACGCACGCACCCAGTCGCGCGCGGTGGCGTACAGCGCGCTGGCGACGGTGGGGTTAGTCTGGAAGAAGCTTTGCGGACGGATCCACAGCGGCACGCCGTTGAAGTTTTCAGCCAGCGCATGCTGTTCGGTGAAGAAGATCTCTTTCTCCCCTTCCATGATCGCCATATGCACCGGCTGAATATTTGCGGTGATAACCTTGAGCTGCGGAAGCTGTTCCTGCAACCCTGGAAGCGCTGCGCGCAACTGCTCCAGCTTGGTTTCCGAACGCAGCACAAAGCGCAGCATCATCCCGCCGTCGATTTGGCTTTCGGTCAGCAGAAGGTATTTCAGCTCGCCGCGCCTGCGGGCAACGTTATAGGGCGTTAACCCCGCCCGGGCGATAAATGGTTTCAGCGCGCTAAACACCGGCTCAAACGAGGCGGGATACAGCGGACAGCCGGTGAGATCTTCCGGCGTGCCGTCGCGGTGCAGCATCCCCAGCAGCGGCTTTTCAACGCTGCCGCTGACCACCATTTTGGCTTTATTGCGAAAGCCCTGCTCCGGGCCGCTGACGGGTGCGCACCACTCGCCCACCGCGTGTGCTGCCAGCAGCTGTTGCAGGTCGACCATTTTGGCGGTGAGTTGTTGAGAGACCGGCTGTTCTATCCACTGACAGGAGCGGCAGCGTCCGGCGTCGTAGAGTGCGCACTGCATATGAAAACCTTAAGAAACACGAGGGCTGCGATTATACACATTATTGCAGGCGGAAGAACCGCCGACTGGAAGCCGGGAGATAAAGCAGGCAGAGCACCAGCATATCCGGCAGTTTTTGCATCACCAGTGAATGGAAAATCTCGCGTCGCGACTCACCGGGTATGCTGAACAGCTCCGGATAGCCATAGCCCAGCGAGGCGGCCCACAGGTAGCTGGCAGCGGTGATCTGCGTCAGCAGATACACCCAGCGCGCCCAGTTACGTCCTTTCACCAGCGAGAACGCACAGTAGATCTCAATAAACACCAGCATCAGGCTGCTGAGAAACACCAGTGTCAGATTCCACGTCTGCGCGCTGCGGTGAATAAATTCCCCCATTCCGCGCGGACCCAGCGTGTTCATTATCATCAGCACATCCAGGCAGCGGATCATAATAATGGCGAGCGCCGCCACCTGCACCAGTGCAGGGACGTTCGGACGAGCGTGCGAATGACGTGTTTTTTGTAAGAATCCCAATGTTTTTACTTCCCTGAAAAACAGTGCCGCGTCATACGCGGCACATCACTGGAAATAGTAATTCCTTCAGCCGCGTCTTGCACGCTGGATATCGCGCACACGCTGTTTTTCCGCGCGCGCCATCAAATACCAGGCGATAAATCCGACAATTCCGACCACGCCAAGGATGATGGACGCCAGGGCGTTGATCTCCGGATTCACCCCCATCCGCACGCTGGAGAAGACCAGCATCGGCAGCGTCGTCGCGCCCGGTCCCGACACAAAGCTGGCGATAACCAGATCGTCGAGCGAGAGCGTGAACGCCAGCAGCCAGCCGGAGATCACCGCCGGCATAATCATCGGCAGCGTGATGATGAAAAAGACCTTCAGCGGCGTTGCGCCGAGATCCATTGCCGCCTCTTCAATGGAGCGATCCAGCTCGCGCAGCCGCGAGGAGATGACCACCGCCACATACGCCGTACAGAAGGTGACGTGCGCCAGCCAGATGGTGAGCATCCCGCGATCCGCTGGCCAGCCGATGGCGTGCGCCAGCGCGACAAACAGCAGCAGCAGCGACAGGCCGGTGATGACGTCCGGCATGACCAGCGGGGCGGTGATCATAAACGCGAAACCATTCGCCCCGCGGAAACGGCCAAAGCGCACCATCACCAGCGCGGCAATCGTGCCCAGCACGCAGGCCATCGTCGCCGCCAGCGCCGCAATGGTCAGGCTCAGCCCCACCGCGCTCATCATCGCATCATCGTGGAACAGCTCGCTGTACCAGCGCGTCGACCAGCCCGCCCAGACGGTGACCAGCTTAGAACTGTTGAACGAGTAGATCACCAGCATCAGCATCGGCGCATACAGGAAGGTAAAGCCGATAATCAGGATCGCAATTCGCCATGGGGAGCGTACTACCGGTAAGTTGTTCATCCGTGGTCTCCCATCTGTTTCTGCTGATGTTTATGGAACCACATAATCGGCACGATCAGCAGCAGTAACATGACGATCGCCACCGCCGAGGCCACCGGCCAGTCGCGGTTATTGAAGAACTCCTGCCACAGCACGCGGCCAATCATGATACTGTCCGGGCCGCCGAGCAGTTCCGGGATCACAAACTCCCCGACCGCCGGGATAAATACCAGCATCGATCCGGCGATGATCCCGCCTTTGGTGAGCGGCACAATGACGCTGAAGAAAGTCTTCAACGGGCGTGCGCCGAGATCCAGCGAGGCTTCCACCAGCGAGTAATCGATTCGCGTCAGCGCCGTATAGATTGGCAGCACCATAAACGGCAGATAGGCATAGACAATCCCGATATACACCGCAAGGTTGGTGTGCAGGATCGTCAGCGGCTGGTCGATGACCCCAAGCCACAGCAGGAAGTTATTCAGTATGCCGTTATTCTTCAGGATCCCCATCCACGCGTACACGCGGATCAGGAACGACGTCCACGACGGTAAAATGACCAACAGCAGTAAAATATTTCGCGTCGACGGCTTGCTGTGCGCCACTGCCCACGCCAGCGGGTAGCCCATCAACAAACAGCAGATTGTCGAAATAGCCGCAACCTGTAACGACTGCAAATAGGCTTCGAAATAGAGCGGATCGTCGGTCAGTTGCAGGAAATTACCGAGGTTTACGGTCAGCGTCAGCTGGCCGTCGGCCCACTCCCACAGATCGGTATACGGTGGGATCGCCCGCGCCATCTCCGCCAGGCTGATCTTAAAGACGATCAGGAACGGCAGCAGAAACAGCAGGATCAGCCAGATATAGGGCATGGCGATGACCAGCTTGCGGCCATGCGCCATCTGCATGCGCGCCAGCCAGAGCGCGAAACCGCCCGGTTTTTTGACGCGGGCTGGAGGTTCAAGTGTGCTCATGACCGCTCCTTATACCGTCAGGACTACGCAACTGTCCGCATCCCAGCAGAGGCGCACTTCGTCGCCCCAGGTTGGCTGTCCCTTGCGATAACGATGTTCGTTCTGTAACTGGGCGCTGAGCATCTGGCCGCTTTTCAGGCGCACATGGTAAATCGACAGATCGCCGAGATAGGCAATGTGCACCACTTCGCCCACGGCAAAGTTATAGCCATCGGCGGGCGGCTCATCGCAAAGCATGATTTTTTCCGGGCGCAGGGCAACGTAAACCGGCACGTTGTCCACCACGGAGTTATCAGAATCAACCTTCAGCGGGTGCACCAGCCCCGGCGATTCAATCACCAGACCGTCGTCCTGGCGTTCCTTCAGTAGCCCTTCGAAGACGTTTACCGAGCCGATGAACTCCGCGCTGTAGCGGGTTGTCGGGTGTTCGTAAATCTCTTCCGGCTCGCCGATCTGCACGAACTTACCGCGATTCATGATCGCAATGCGCCCGGCCATGGTCATCGCCTCTTCCTGGTCGTGGGTCACCATCACGCAGGTCACCCCCACGCGCTCAAGGATATCCACCACTTCCAGCTGCATCCGGTCGCGCAGCTTTTTGTCCAGCGCGCCCATCGGCTCGTCGAGGAGTAATAATTTTGGACGCTTCGCCAGACTTCTTGCCAGCGCCACGCGCTGACGCTGGCCGCCGGAAAGCTGATGCGGCTTACGCTTCGCAAACTCCTGCATATGCACCAGGCTCAGCATCTCCGCCACGCGCGCGGTGATTTCGGCTTTCGGCAGCTTGTCCTGCTTCAGGCCAAAGGCGATATTCTGCTCAACGGTCATGTGCGGGAACAGAGCATAGGACTGGAACATCATGTTTATGGGCCGCTGGTACGGCGGCACGCTGGAGAGGTCTACCCCATCCAGCACGATCTGCCCGGCTGTGGGCTGTTCAAACCCGGCCAGCATGCGCAGCAGTGTGGATTTGCCGCAGCCCGATGCGCCGAGCAAAGCAAAAATTTCACCTTTGTAGATCGTCAGGCTGACATCGTCCACGGCATGCTGGCCGTCGAAGGATTTGGTGAGGTTACGAATTTCAAGAAGCGGGGTCAGCGCTTTACGGACTTTCGCCTGCGGGCGGGGGATCGCGTCATTCACGGGGTGCTCTCCGGCATAGATCAACACTGGTGCAAACGCACCGTCAGGGTGCGCATCGCCGGGCGGCGCGAACGCTTGCCCGGCCTACGGGATTTGTCGGCCCGGTAAGCGACAGCGCCACCGGGCAACGATATCAAACGCCGTTACTTACCGCTTTTCACCTTGGTCCACGCGCGGGTACGCACACGGTCAATTTTTGGTTCCTGCACTTTCAGGGTGAACAGCTTGGCAAACACATCGGCTGGCGGGTAGATCGCCGGATTATTGCGGATTTCTTCGCTCACCAGCGGCACGGAGGCCTTGTTACCGTTGGCGTAGTAGACATGGTCGCTGATGTGGGCAATCACGTCCGGACGCATCAGATAGTTGAGGAACTGATACGCTTCCTCTTTGTTTTTCGCATCAGCCGGCATCGCGAAGACGTCGAAGAACGCCAGCGCCCCCTCCTTCGGAATGAAGTAGGAAACATTCACGCCGTTTTTCGCCTCTTTCGCGCGGTTCGCCGCCTGCCAGACGTCGCCCGCCCAGCCGATGGCCACGCAGATATCCCCGTTAGCCAGGTCATTGATGTACTGAGAGGAGTGGAAGTAGCGAATATTCGGACGCAGCTTCAGGAGCAGGTCGGTCGCCGGACCGGTGTAGTCGTCGGCCTTGCTGCTGTTTGGATCTTTGCCGAGATAGTTAAGCACGGTGGCGAAAATCTCTTCCGGCGCATCGAGGAAAGAGACGCCGCAGCTTTTCAGCTTCGCGAGGTTTTCCGGCTTCAGCACCACGTCCCAGCTGTCCAGCTTGACGTCCGGGCCCAGCGCCGCTTTGACTTTATCCACGTTATAGCCAATACCGGTGGTCGCCCACAGGTAAGGCATCGCGTATTTATTCTCCGGATCGTGCTTCGCCACCAGCTTCAGCACGTCCGGATCGAGGTTTTTCCAGTTCGGTAATTTGCTCTTGTCCAGCGGCTGGAAGACACCGGCGGTCAGCTGACGCTCCAGGAAGCTTGCCGAGGGCACCACCAGGTCGAAACCGGTGCTGCCCGCCATCAGTTTGCCTTCCAGCACTTCGTTGGAATCGAATACGTCGTAGACAACCTTAATGCCGGTCTCTTTTTCAAAATTCGCGACGGTGTCCGGCGCAATATAGTCAGACCAGTTATAGACGTGCAGCGTTTTTTGTTCCGCAGCGAGCGTGCCGGCAGAGACGGCCATCAGAGCACCCGCAACCAGACCCGATAACCATTTTTTATTCAAGGCGATCATATTGTTATTCCTTCTGAAAGCTCGTTAACAAACGAACCAAAACTGTGCAGCCTGAAGATATGCAATAATCATGCATAGTTTGTCGCTCTGCCCGAAATAAAATACCCCCTCTTCCCGGCAGGTTCCGCTCGCTTTTTTAAGCACCGCAAGAATAACTGTAGCCCGTGTCTCCGGCTATAGCCCAGACGAAAAAACGCCTTTTATCAATTTTTTATGCAGATTATGTCTACGTGATAAGCCGAAACGGCCGGAGAGGAGGTGAAAAACTCTTTAAAGAAAGGTTAAAAGCAGCAGAAAAAACGGCGTTATGCAGCCGCTCTGGCAGCGACTGCGCAAAAGTCAGACAGGCTTAGTGGAGAAAATTGGGAGATGCATCATTATTCTCGGCATCATCTTCCGCGCTATACAGCAGGTGATGTGCATTGGCTTCCATCATGACCATGGAAATTTGCTCTTCGCTCAGGCGCATAAACCAGGCGAACTGCTTGAAGGAGAGCCCCGCGCCGGAGAATAAAGACTGGCAAACCACCAGCTTTGGCAGATTATCATCCTGTATGTCGAGAAACGCTTTCACCGTCAAAGAGCTGGCGTTGATCGCTGACAGATCAGAGGCCAGCGCCAGCAGCGCGGACGGCTTTACTTCAGCCAGCGCCGAGAACAGGATCACGTCGTTAATCAGATCGATTTTGGCATCGAAAATGCCGTCGAAATTTTGCATGTGAGGCAGATGCAGCGCCTGGCAGGAGTCGCATTCGAAGAAAGTAATACCGGCATCATCGAGCCATTGACGTAACGTATCCAGTGTAGGTACGACCTGTAAATCCATCGCTGTGCAGCCTCTTAAATAAAAACGTTGTCCAGATTACGCAAAAAGTGCGCGCCGATCCATTTAACCGCCCGTTTTCAGGCAAAATCCCGGCGTCGCATGGCGTTCAATCCATGCGATCATTTTACCTGCAATATCGACACCCGTGGTTTTTTCCACCCCTTCCAGCCCCGGCGAGGCGTTGACTTCCATCACCAGCGGCCCGCGCCCGGCACGCAGCAGATCGACCCCTGCCACGTCCAGGCCCAGCGTCTGCGCCGCTTTCACCGCAATCTCGCGCTCGCGCTCGCTGATAAGGGCCACCCGCGCGATACCGCCGCGGTGCAGGTTAGAGCGGAAGTCGCCCTCTTTCGCCTGCCGCTCGATGGCGGCCACCACTTCATCGCCCACCACAAAGCAGCGAATGTCGCACCCGTTGGCCTCTTTAATATACTCCTGCACCAGAATATGGGCATTCAGACCGCGAAACGCGTCAATCACGCTTTCCGCCGCCTGACGCGTCTCCGCCAGTACCACCCCAATACCCTGCGTACCTTCCACCAGCTTAATAACCAGCGGCGCACCGCCCACCATGTCGATTAAATCGCTGGTGTCGTCCGGGGAGTGGGCAATCCCGGTGACGGGCAGATCGATCCCCTGGCGCGCCAGCAGTTGCAGCGAGCGCAGCTTATCGCGGGCGCGGGAGATCGCCACGGACTCGTTGAGCGGATAGCTTCCCAGCATTTCAAACTGGCGCAGCGCAGCCGTGCCGTAATAGGTGATCTGGGAGCCAATGCGGGGGATCACCGCATCAAAATGCGGGAGTTTGCGGCCTTTGTAATGAATCGACGACGCCGCAGGGTCGATGTTCATATAGCAGGACATCGGATCGAGGATCTCAACCTGATGTCCGCGTTTCGCCGCCGCTTCCCGCAGGCGTTTACATGAATAGAGCGTTCCATCCCGGGACAATATGGCAATTTTCACCCTGCACCTCTCTAAAGACATGGTAAAAGCCTGCCTATCATACACGAGGCGCAGGAGGAATGGACTACCGCGTTGCCCAGCCCTGTTTGTGCAGGTAATCGAGAATGAACGGGCGGTTCTCCTTGATGATGGTGCGACGAATATGGTCGCTCCAGGTGTCGCGGCGGTTGTTGCTGTCGCGCGTCAGATAGTAGTTCGCCAGCTCTTCATCGTATTGATGCAGAACGTCCTGGTCGACCGGCTGGTAGTGGTTTTCATGCACCAGCATCGCAGCAGGAATGCGCGGCTTCAGATCCGGGTTGTCCGCCGGCCAGCCGAGGCACAGACCAAACAGCGGCAGCACGTGTTTCGGCAGCTTCAGCAGTTCCGTCACGCTTTCGATGTTGTTACGCAGCCCGCCAATATAGACGCCGCCAAGCCCCAGCGATTCCGCCGCCGTGAACGCGTTTTGCGCCATCAGTGCCGTATCCACCACGCCCAGCAGCAGCTGTTCCGCCAGCCCCAGCTCGGCCTCGGGGCAGATTTGCAGGTGACGGTTAAAATCGGCGCAGAACACCCAGAACTCAGCCGCCTGGGCAACGTGCTTTTGTCCGCCCGTCAGCGTTACCAGCTGCTCACGCATCGCCGGATCGGTGATGCGGATAATGGAGCTGCACTGCAAAAAGCTGGAACTGGAGGTGCCTCTTGCGCTGTCGATGATCGCGTCCCGCTGCGCCTGGGTAATTGGCTCATCGGTGAAATGGCGAATGGAACGGTGGGAACGAAGCAGGTCAATGGTTGGCGTCATTTTGTCTCTCTTTGTGTTGCGTAAAACGTATGGCAGCCAGTATAGGCAATGATCCACCTGATGTAATTGGCGAAACATAGCCTGACTGTATCAAAGTGACAGGTGAAACCTTCTTTCCATGACGGCAGGTTATCGTGCACTATAGGCGCTATTCGCCGTCAGGCTTGTTTTTTGAGGAGAGAGAAATGTTTGCAGTAATTTTTGGTCGTCCAGGATGCCCTTACTGTGTGCGCGCGAAAGAGCTGGCAGAGAAACTGACTGAAGAGCGTGATGATTTCAACTTCCGTTACGTGGATATCCACGCGGAAGGCATCACTAAAGCCGATCTGGAAAAAACCGTGGGTAAACCGGTTGAAACCGTGCCGCAGATCTTCCTCGATCAGAAACACATTGGCGGCTGCACCGATTTTGAAGCCTACGCCAAAGAACACCTGGGCCTGTTTGCGGCTCAGTAATGCGAAGACGCCCTCACCCTGAGGGCGTTTTTATTTACGGTGCTTCCGCTGTTGCAGCAGGCTGCGCGTAAATAAGAAACAGAGCGCGCCCAGCGCACACCAGAAAACGCCACTCAGTAACCACGCCACTTCCTGCCAGACGCTTCTCGACGAGAGAAACAGCACGCGCATCAGAAGCAGGCAGAGCGGGGCCGCAAGCATTGCCCCAATAAGCGGCATCACCACCTCGCCTTTACGCGAGAGAAAACCAGCGACTACCCCCGGCAGGATGAAAAACAACAGGCCCAGTTCGGGATGACCGGACGCTCTGAAGGCGCCTTTCACGTTAAAAGCGAGCGACATGCAAACGACCGTAAACAGCAAAAAACAGCTGATTACGCCAGCCCAGTTTCGTTTAAAGTTCAAACTATCCTCCTGACTTATCTCTATCAAATACAAAAATCGTCCGGTGGACGCCCAGTCAGATAAAGCAATGCGGCAATCCTTGCCAAAGCACGCACAGAAGTCGTGCGATAATAGGTGGCTGTCGGTAGCTATTACGATTAAACTAACCGCCTGCTAGTGTTTAGGGTATTTATCAGGAAGCAGGGAGGTGCAAAGTGATTCCCTGACTCTGAAAACAGTAGCCCAAATAGTCCTTTCATTCAACAACTTACTGGTAAACAAGAAGTTAGCCTCCGTGAATATAAACGTCGCAGACTTGTTAAATGGGAATTACATCCTGTTATTATTTGTGGTACTGGCGCTGGGCCTTTGTCTGGGTAAATTACGCCTGGGTTCAGTTCAACTTGGTAATTCCATTGGCGTTTTAGTCGTCTCCCTGTTATTAGGTCAACAACATTTCAGTATTAACACGGACGCGCTTAACTTAGGTTTCATGCTGTTTATTTTTTGCGTAGGCGTGGAAGCCGGTCCGAACTTTTTTTCCATTTTCTTCCGAGACGGCAAAAATTACCTGATGCTGGCGCTGGTGATGGTCGGCAGCGCCCTGCTGATTGCGTTAGGGCTGGGCAAACTGTTTGGCTGGGACATCGGCTTAACGGCCGGTATGCTGGCAGGCTCAATGACCTCCACGCCGGTGCTTGTCGGCGCGGGGGATACGCTTCGTCATTCTGGCATGGCAGGCACGCCGCTTTCCTCCGCGCTGGACAACCTGAGTCTGGGCTATGCCCTGACCTATCTGATTGGTCTGGTGAGCCTGATTGTTGGCGCGCGCTATCTGCCAAAACTTCAGCATCAGGATCTCCAGACCAGCGCCCAGACCATCGCCCGCGAGCGCGGCCTGGACACGGACTCCAAACGTAAAGTTTACCTGCCGGTGATCCGCGCCTACCGCGTCGGGCCGGAGCTGGTTGCCTGGACCGACGGGAAAAACCTGCGCGAGCTGGGGATCTACCGTCAGACCGGCTGCTACATCGAACGTATCCGTCGTAACGGCATTCTTGCAAACCCGGACGGTGACGCGGTGCTCCAGATGGGCGATGACATCGCCCTTGTTGGCTACCCGGACGCCCACGCGCGTCTCGATCCGAGCTTCCGCAACGGGAAAGAGGTGTTTGACCGCGACCTGCTGGACATGCGTATCGTCACCGAAGAGATTGTGGTGAAAAACCACAACGCCGTGGGCCGCCGTCTGGCACAGCTGAAGCTGACCGACCACGGTTGTTTCCTCAACCGCGTGATCCGCAGCCAGATTGAAATGCCTATCGACGATAACGTGGTGCTCAATAAAGGCGATGTGTTGCAGGTCAGCGGCGATGCCCGACGGGTTAAAACCGTTGCCGACCGTATCGGCTTTATCTCGATCCACAGCCAGGTGACGGACCTGTTAGCCTTCTGCGCCTTCTTCATTGTCGGCCTGATGATCGGGATGATCACCTTCCAGTTCAGCAACTTTAGCTTCGGCATTGGTAACGCAGCCGGTCTGCTGTTCGCCGGGATCATGCTGGGCTTCCTGCGAGCGAACCATCCCACCTTCGGCTATATCCCTCAGGGGGCGCTGAATATGGTGAAAGAGTTCGGTCTGATGGTCTTTATGGCGGGTGTCGGCTTAAGCGCCGGGAGCGGCATTGGCAACGGCCTGGGCGCGGTCGGCTGGCAAATGTTGGTTTCCGGACTTATCGTCAGCCTGGTACCGGTGGTGATCTGTTTCCTCTTCGGCGCCTACGTGCTGCGCATGAACCGCGCCCTGCTCTTCGGCGCGATGATGGGCGCGCGCACCTGCGCACCGGCGATGGAGATCATCAGCGACACCGCGCGCAGCAACATCCCGGCGCTGGGCTATGCAGGCACGTACGCGATCGCCAACGTGCTGCTGACGCTGGCAGGTACGCTGATCATCATTATCTGGCCAGGACTCGGATAAATCTCAAGTTTGCGTGTGACGCAAAAAATTTTCGTTACGCGCAGAACTTTTTACGCAGGGTGCAGTCATAACTAGTGCCACTGCTTTTCTTTGATGTCCCCAATTTGTGGAGCCCATCAACCCCGCCGTTTTGGTTCAAGGTTGATGGGTTTTTTGTTGCCTGAAACTTCCTCATTTTGCCATTTTCGCTTCCCCCTCCCCCTGCAAACATATATGATTAATCACATATGAATGAATGCACGCAGGATCACCCGATGCTACACCCCATCCAGCTCTTCAAAACCCTTTCCGACGAAACGCGGCTCTCCATCGTCATGCTTCTGCGTGAAGCGGGCGAGCTGTGCGTCTGCGATCTCTGCTCCGCTACCAACGAGCCGCAGCCTAAGGTCTCCCGTCACATGGCCTTGCTGCGCGAGGCCGGGCTGGTCATCGACCGTCGCGAGGGTAAGTGGATCTACTACCGTCTCTCTCCCAACATGCCAGCATGGGCGGCAACCGTTATCGACACCAGCTGGAACTGCCTGCGGGAAGAGACGCGTATGAAGCTGAAAAACCGACTTCCGGGCTCGTGCTGACCAAAACACATTCACAATAACAGATATAACGGAGTAAAAGATGTTTCTGGCAGGGGCTATTTTTCTGTTTACGCTGGTACTGGTTATCTGGCAGCCCAAAGGGCTCAGTATCGGCTGGAGCGCCACCATTGGCGCCGTGCTGGCGCTGATGAGCGGCGTGATTAACATTAACGATATCCCTGTGGTATGGAATATCGTCTGGAATGCGACGGCAACGTTCATCGCCGTCATCATTATCAGCCTGCTGCTGGATGAGTCCGGCTTTTTCGAGTGGGCCGCGCTGCACGTTGCCCGCTGGGGAAACGGTCGCGGGCGATTGCTGTTTACCTGGATCGTGCTGCTTGGCGCAGCCGTGGCGGCGCTGTTCGCCAATGACGGCGCGGCGCTGATCCTCACCCCTATCGTCATCGCTATGCTGCTGGCGCTGGGGTTCAGCAAGCAGGCTACGCTGGCGTTCGTGATGGCGGCGGGATTTATCGCCGATACCGCCAGCCTGCCGCTGATTGTCTCCAACCTGGTCAACATTGTGTCGGCGGACTTCTTTAAGCTGGGCTTCAGCGAATACGCCTCGGTGATGATCCCGGTAGATATCGCTGCGATTGCCGCAACGCTGGTAATGCTGCATCTGTTCTTCCGAAAAGAAATCCCCCCCGAATATGACCTGGCAAAACTCCGCGAGCCCGCACGGGCCATTCACGACCTGCCGACGTTCAGAACGGGCTGGATCGTGCTGCTGCTACTGCTCGTCGGTTTCTTTGTGCTTGAACCTCTCGGCATTCCCGTCAGTGCCATCGCGAGTGTGGGCGCGCTGATTTTGTTTGCCGTTGCTAAACGCGGGCACGCCATTAACACCGGGAAAGTGCTGCGCGGCGCGCCGTGGCAAATTGTTATCTTCTCGCTGGGGATGTATCTGGTGGTGTATGGCCTGCGCAACGCCGGGCTGACGGAGTCTCTTTCAGGCGTTCTTGATCACTTAGCCGGATACGGACTCTGGGTTACCACGCTGGGAACCGGATTTATCACCGCCTTCCTGTCATCCATAATGAACAATATGCCAACGGTGCTGATTGGCGCGCTCTCCATTGAGGGTAGTGCTGCAACAGGGTTAATCAAAGAGGCGATGATTTACGCTAACGTGATTGGCTGCGATTTGGGGCCGAAAATTACCCCCATAGGAAGTCTGGCTACCCTGCTCTGGCTCCATGTGCTGGCACAGAAAAACATGACTGTTACCTGGGGCTACTACTTCAGGACGGGCATCATAATGACCCTGCCGGTTCTCTTTGTGACGCTCGCCGCACTCGCGCTACGTCTCTCCTTCACACCATAATGAGTCACTGATATGAGCCACATCACCATTTATCACAACCCGGCCTGCGGCACGTCGCGCAATACGCTGGAGATGATCCGCAACAGCGGTACGGAACCCGAAATTATTCTCTATCTTGAGAACCCACCGTCGCGTGATGAACTGACCAGGCTGATTGCAGACATGGGGATTTCCGTGTGCGATCTGTTGCGCAAAAACGTCGAGCCTTATGAGCAACTGGGCCTTTCACAGGGACATTTCACCGACGACCAGCTTATCGATTTCATGCTGCAATACCCTATTCTGATTAACCGTCCGATTGTGGTGACGCCGCTGGGTACCCGTCTGTGCCGCCCTTCTGAAGTCGTTCTCGACATCCTTCCGGACGCGCAAAAAGGGGCATTTATGAAGGAAGATGGCGAAGTCGTCGTTGACGCCAGCGGGAAAAAAATCTCCTGACATCAGGCGTGGCCGGGGCGAGTGCTATCAGACGGTATCCTCGCCTGCAATCCGTCCCACCATCGCCCGGATCTCCTCCCGGGTTAACGGCGACCGGTCGGTTACAAAATGCAGCGTCATCCCCTCGATAAACGCATCCAGCGCACGGGCGGTGGCCGGATCAAACCACTGCTCCAGCGTAGTCTGGCTCATCTTCATCCAGTCCTGCATCACCGTTTTCAGCGCGGCGCTGCGGTGCATAAACGCGTATAACTGATACATCAGCGCCATATTGTGTGGCGTAGTCACGGCTGAACTGTGGATCAGCGTGGTAATCGCCTCGCACGCCCTCTCCCGCCCGGTAACCCCCGCGAAGAAATCCCGGTACTGCTGAGACATCTGCTGCGTAAACCACGTGAATGCCTCCTCCAGAAGCGACTCCATCCCGTCGAAATAGTAGGTCATCGACCCCAGCGGCACGCCTGCGCAGGTAGCAATTTTGCGGTGCGTGACGGCATGAATACCGTGCTCAGCAATGGTGTCCAGCGTCGCCTGGAGTATCTTCTCGCGGCGGTTAGGGTCGTTCGGTGGTCTGCTCATAAAATCCTCATCCGGTTTGTGTACAAATGTACACAAAGTTGCTAGTGTTGTCGCTATTGTTGTACTTCTGGTGCTGATCCCAATGACGCTAACTTCTCCTCGCAAAGCCCTGCATCTGCGCATGTGGGCGCTGTTTATGTTCTTCTTCATCCCCGGGCTGCTGATGGCTTCCTGGGCAACGCGCACCCCGGCAATCCGCGATACGCTATCCGTTTCGACGGCGGAGATGGGGATCGTGCTGTTTGGCCTGTCGATTGGCTCGATGAGCGGCATTCTCTGCTCGGCCTGGCTGGTGAAACGCTTTGGCACGCGCACGGTAATCCGCACCACCATGTGCTGCGCAGTGGTAGGTATGCTCGGTCTGAGCGTGGCGCTGTGGTTCGCCTCGCCACTGATGTTTGCCCTTGGGCTGATGGTATTTGGCGGCAGCTTTGGTGCGGCGGAAGTGGCCATTAACGTCGAGGGGGCCGCCGTTGAACAGGCGATGAACAAAACGGTGCTGCCGATGATGCATGGCTTTTACAGCCTCGGCACGCTGGCAGGCGCGGGCGTGGGGATGGCGCTGACGGCGCTGGGCATTGCGGCCAATGTGCACATTTTACTCGCGGCGCTGGTCTGTATTATCCCGATCCTCACCGGCATCAGGGCTATTCCCGCAGGCACAGGACAAAATGCCTCGGACGAACAGAAGTCTGCGGCAAAAGGGTTGCCCTTCTATCGCGATTTCCAGCTGATGCTGATTGGCGTGGTGGTGCTGGCGATGGCGTTTGCTGAAGGCTCCGCCAACGACTGGCTACCGTTGCTGATGGTGGACGGGCACGGATTTAGCCCCACCTCCGGCTCGCTGATTTACGCCGGGTTTACGCTCGGCATGACCGTCGGACGCTTTACCGGGGGCTGGTTTATCGACCGTTACAGCCGCGTGGCTGTCGTCCGTGCCAGCGCCCTGCTGGGTGGGCTGGGTATCGCGATGATTATCTTTGTGGATGTGGACTGGATTGCCGGCGTGTCGGTGATCCTGTGGGGACTGGGCGCCTCCCTTGGCTTCCCGCTGACCATTTCCGCTGCCAGCGATACCGGCCCCGACGCGCCGACGCGCGTGAGCGTCGTGGCGACCACGGGCTACCTCGCTTTCCTGGTGGGGCCGCCGCTGCTTGGATTCCTCGGTGAGCACTACGGGTTACGCAGCGCGATGCTGGTGGTATTAGGGTTAGTCATTATTGCCGCCCTGGAGGCGCGAGCGGTGGCTAAACCGGAAGCAGAACCAACGTCAATGGAGAAGGGATATGAGCGTTAAACTGATTGCAGTCGACATGGATGGCTCCTTCCTGAGCGATGCGAAAACCTATAACCGCGCGCGTTTTCTGGCGCAGTATGCGCGCATGAAAGCGCAAGGCATCCGTTTTGTGGTCGCCAGCGGTAACCAGTACTACCAGCTGATCTCATTTTTCCCGGAGATCGCCCATGAAATCGCCTTCGTCGCCGAAAACGGCGGCTGGGTGGTGGATGCGGGCGAAGATGTGTTTAACGGCGAACTGTCGAAAGAGCATTTTATGACCGTCGCCACCCTGTTAAACGACGTGCCCGGCATAGAGATAATTGCCTGCGGAAAAAACAGCGCCTACACGCTGAAAACGTATAACGACCTCTTCAAAGAGATTGCTGCGAAATACTATCACCGCCTTGAAAGCGTCAGCAGCTTTGACAACCTCAACGATATTTTCTTCAAATTCGGGCTAAATGTCTCTGACGACGAAATTCCGCGCATTCAGGCGCTGCTGCATGAGAAGCTTGGCGACATCATGGTGCCGGTGACCACGGGACACGGCAGTATCGACCTGATTATCCCCGGCGTGCACAAAGCTAACGGCCTGCGGATCCTGCAAGCGCGCTGGGGCATTAAGGACAGTGAAGTGGTTGCCTTTGGCGACAGCGGTAACGACGTGGAGATGCTGCGACAGGCTGGGTTTGGCTTCGCGATGGCCAATGCCAGACCGCATATTAAAGCGGTGGCCCGCTATGAAGCGCCGAACAATAATGACGAAGGGGTGCTGGACGTAATTGATAGGGTGCTGGATGGGAGGGCGCCGTTTAATTGATTCCGTGCGCTCTGGTGCCCTCACCCTAACCCTCTCCCACCGGGAGAGGGGACTGTCCCGAGCTCGCCCACGGGGGAGAGGGAATAAGGATTACGGTTGCAGGGCGTTTCCGACGCGCTTGTCTTTCAGGAATACCACCATCAGGGCAATCCACAGCACGCCGTTGGCGAGGTTAAACAGGCTGAACAGCCCGTTACCGCCGAAAGCATAGGCATGCTTGCTAACCTCAATACCGACGGTAAAAATCAGCATTTGCAGCATCCCCATCGCGGCAGACACCGTGCCTTTACTCATTTCACTGGCGAACAGCGTCAGGCGTACCAGACCGGCATTCGCCACGCCAATACCAAACGCATAAATGCTCAGCCCCGCCGTCATCCACAGGTACGCATGGGACGAGACTACGGTCGCCACCGCCGCGATAATCAGCCCTGCCGCTATGGGCCAGCCGCCCATAATGATCAGCGAACGCACGGTACGGCGCGACGTCAGACGTGCCAGCACCAGGTTACCGATAATCAGCGCGCCAAAAATCGGCACCTGTAACAAGCCATACTCATAGCTGCTAAGCTGTTCGCCACTGATGATAATGACCGGCGACTGGGCAATCCACGCCAGCAGCGGCAGGCTGACAAAGCCCGTCGCCAGCGCGCCCGCGACAAAACGGCCGTTTTTCAGCACCGCCTTATAATCACGCCCCAGCTCCTTAAGCGAGAGCTTTTCGCCCAGGCGGGTGGCGGTCTCCGGCATCGCACGGTGCAGGCCAAAGAAAGAGATGGCCGCAAGCGCGGCAAAGAGGACGAACATCCCTTCCCACGGCGCGACGTGGACCCATGCGGCTCCCACCAGCGGCCCCAGAAGCGGCGCAATCAGCGCCACGTTCGCCATCAGCGCGGTTATTTTGATACATACCGCCTCCTCAAACGACTCCTGAATAGCGGCGTAGCCCACGGCGCCAATAAAGCACAGGCTCACGCCCTGAAGGAAACGCAGCAGCGTGAATTGCTCAATGTTCTGCGCCAGCAGCGTGGCGAGACAGGTGACGATAAACCACACCACGCCCGTCAGCATCACCGGACGGCGGCCAATACGATCCGACAGCGGCCCTAAAAGCCACTGTAAAAACATGCCGCCCGCGAGATAGGCGGTCATGGATGTAGGTACCCACTCAATACCTGCGTTGTACTGCTCAACCACAGCCAGCATGCCTGGCTGGATCATGTCGTTGCCGATGTAGGTAGAGAATTCGTAAAGCACCAGACACAGAGGAAAAAGTAACGCCTGACGACCCAGACGATTACCGGAAGAAGAACGGTTTATCATGCAATCTCTTTAGTATGAAAAAATCGCGATGAGTGTAATGAATTGCCGCTGTCTGAGATAGCACAATCACGTGAAAACTCAGAAATAAGGCACTTATCGTTGTCGTTTAAGGTTTCCTTAAGTTGCCCTCCCTATGATAGTGCTATTTCACGTTATTGACCGAAACTATGACACACGCCGTCAGCCCTTCAGAATTATCTAAGTTACCGACAAATAAGACAAAACGCCTTTACCGTTTGCCTGCCCGCTTTTATGGTTATCAGCTTTTCGTGCTGATCGTCCTTGCGCTGCTTTTTACCTGGCTTTCGCGCGATGAATCGCTTGACCGATGGATCACCGGCTTCTGGTATGACGCGGCGACGCATCATTTCCCGCTACAGCAAAATCCGCTGCTGGATTTGCTCAACCATCGGCTGGCGAAATATGTGGCCATTGCGCTGGCTGCCGCCTCGCTGATTTACGGTGCTTACAAACGCAATGCCCGGCTGGTGACGGCCGCGCTTCTGATGGGGCTGGGTGCGCTGGTAGTTGGAGTGCTGAAAAGCATAAGCCACCACAGCTGTCCGTGGGATCTGGTGGAGTATGGCGGCAAAGCCGTCTCGTATCCCCTGTTCAACGCGGTTCCGGCAGACAGCGGACCGGGACGCTGCTTTCCCGGCGGCCACGCCTCAAGCGGGTTTATGGTAATGGGGCTGTTTTTTGCCTTCTGGCGTGAACGTCCACGCCTGGCCTGGACCTGTGTCGCGTTAGGCGTTGTTATGGGGCTACTGATGGGATTCGGGCAGGTCATGCGCGGCGCGCATTTTTTCTCTCACAACCTGTGGGCCGGGTGGTGGGTCTGGTTTTCCCAGGTGCTGGTTTACGGGCTGGTTTCCGCCTGGTTTGCTAAAGAGTAACGAGATTATGTTAGAAAATCTGAACTACGAACTGTTTTACCTGCTCAACGCCACGCCAGCATCACCGGAATGGATGATCGATCTCGCCACCTTTATTGCGAAAGATGTGATCAGCATTGTACCGGCGCTGGCGGTGATCCTCTGGTTATGGGGACCTCGTACACAGGTCACCGCCCAGCGCCATCTGGTGATCAAAATGGCGATGGCGATCGGCGTCAGCGTGCTGGCAAGCTACGTGCTGGGCCACGCCTTCCCGCACGATCGGCCGTTTGTCGAGCACGTCGGCTATAACTTCCTGCACCATGCGCCGGATGACTCGTTCCCGAGCGATCACGGCACGGTGATCTTCACCTTTGCGCTGGCCTTCCTGTTCTGGCATCGCCTGTGGTCCGGCATGGTGCTGATGGGCGTGGCGGTCGCCATCGCCTGGTCCCGCGTCTACCTGGGCGTACACTGGCCGCTGGATATGGTCGGCGGTTTCCTGGTGGGACTGATGGGCTGCGTCAGCGCAGCCATCCTGTGGAGCCTCTTTGGTCCGGCGCTTTATCGTGGATTATCACAGGCCTATCGCGTTCTGTTTGCCCTTCCGATCCGCAAGGGCTGGATACGTGACTAACCCCGGTCCGTCAGGTTACACTTGAGCCCCCGCCCTGCGGGGGCTCACTTTTTTAGCCCGAGGATCTATGGAAACACGTCGCGATGACCGCATTGCTCAGCTGCTTCAGGCGCTGAAGCGCAGCGATAAGCTGCATCTTAAGGAAGCCGCTACCCTGCTTGGCGTGTCTGAAATGACCATTCGTCGCGATCTGAACAGCGACAGCGCCCCCGTTGTGCTGCTTGGCGGGTATATTGTTCTGGAGCCGCGTAGCGCCAGCCATTATCTGTTAAGCGATCAAAAAACACGCCTGGTGGAAGAGAAGCGCAAAGCCGCACGGCTCGCCGCCTCGCTGGTACAGCCGCATCAAACGCTGTTTTTTGACTGCGGTACGACAACCCCGTGGATCATCGAGGCCATCGACAGCACCGTTCCGTTTACCGCCGTCTGTTATTCGCTAAACACCTTCCTGGCCTTGCAGGAAAAACCGGCGTGCCGGGTGATTTTGTGTGGCGGCGAGTTTCATGCCAGCAACGCCATCTTCAAACCGCTGAATATTCAGGACACGCTGAGCAATGTATGCCCGGATATCGCCTTTTACTCTGCGGCGGGCGTGAATGTGAAACAGGGGGCAACCTGTTTTAATCTTGAAGAGTTACCGGTGAAACAGTGGGCGCTCAACGCCGCACAGCAGCATGTGCTGGTGGTTGATCACAGTAAATTTGGCAAGGTCCGTCCGGCAAGGATGGGAGAGCTGTCGCGCTTTGACGCCATCGTCAGTGATTGCCGCCCGGATGACGAGCTGGTGGCATACGCGAAAGCGCAGCAGGTGAAGTTGATCTATTGAGGTTGTGCCGGGTGGCGGCTTCGCCTTACCCGGCCTACAACGGCTCGAACGAAGGCCGGGTAAGCGAAGCGCCACCCGGCAAAAACCTAGCTGAACCAGCTGCCAAACCAGCCGTGGAATTTCATTAACACAAAGTCCCATATCCGGCTGAAGAAGCCGCCCTCTTCCACCGATTCCATTACCACCAGCGGACGCTGCTCAATGGATTTACCGTTAAGCTGGAAATCTATCGTCCCGACCACCTGGCCTTTTTTCAACGGCGCGGTCAGCTGTGGCTCGGTCAGGGTATAGCTGGCTTTCAGGTTTTTCAGCTGACCGCGTGGAATGGTGACGGACCCCGCTTCACCTGCCCCCAGGTTCACTTCACTTTTATCACCAAACCAGACGCGCTGGCTCACGAAGGTGGCGTCCGGCTTAATCGGCGTGACGGTTTCAAAGAAGCGGAACCCCCAGGTCAGCAGTTTTTCAGATTCGTTAAAACGAATGCGGTCGGTTTTCGTCCCCAGCACCACCGAGATGAGGCGCATGTCGCCCTGCGTCGCAGAAGCCACCAGGTTGTATCCGGCCCCGGCGGTCGTCCCCGTTTTCATGCCGTCCACGTTAACGTTACTGCTCCAGAGCAGACGGTTACGGTTAGGCTGGCGGATATTGTTGAAGGTAAACTCTTTCTCTTTATGGATGGCGTACTCATCCGGCACGTCATGGATCAACGCTTTGCCCAGCAGCGCCATATCGCGCGCGGTACTGAACTGACCGGGCGCATCCAGGCCGTGAACGGTTTTAAAGGTGGTGTTGGTCAGGCCCAGTTTTTTCGCGTAGCCATTCATCAGCCCAATAAATGAATCCTGACTGCCTGCGACGTAATCGGCCAGCGCAATACAGGCATCATTTCCCGACTGAATAATGACCCCTTTATTCAGATCGGAAACGGAGACCTGATCGCCGGGCTTCAGGAACATGACGGACGAGCCGCGCAGCGCCGGGTTACCGGTCGCCCAGGCATCTTTCCCGACGGTGACCATGTCATTCAGCTTGATTTTGCCCGCTTTCAACGCCTGGCCGACTACATAGCTGGTCATAATTTTCGTCAGGCTCGCCGGGTCGAGTTTTTCGTCGGCGTTACCTTCCGCCAGCACTTTCCCGCTGGCGTAATCCATCAGGATCCAGGCGCGCGCATCGACAGGCGGCGCTTCGGGCGCCGTCTGTTCCGCCGCATGCAGCGTTGGGGCAAAAAGGAAAAGCAGCGCCGAGCCTGCCGCCAGGCTGCGCAGAGAAGAAGTTTTTTGCGTCATAAATGCCACCCGAGTGTCCATTCTAAAAATCACGTCACAATCACCGTGTCGCAAGAAGCGATGAGTAATAGCGCACTACAGCGTTCAAAGAAACCTGTTCCAGGTAAAGTTTTTAAAGTTTATGCAATAACATTCAGATACGCTTTGATTGCGGCGTTTTTTTTAGCATCTGTTGCGTAATTGTTAGGTTTATCTCACCATGGCGAAAAGCTGACTCGGATTCACATCTCATCGGGAGTAAATATGATTACGCTGTGGGGCAGGAACAATTCGACCAACGTGAAGAAAGTGCTCTGGACGCTGGAGGAGCTGGATTTACCGTTCAACCAAATCATGGCAGGCATGGCGTTCGGGGTGAATAAAGACGCCGACTATCTGGCGATGAACCCAAACGGACTGGTGCCGTTGCTGCGCGATGACGAGACAGACGCCACGCTGTGGGAGTCCAACACCATCGTGCGTTATCTCGCCGCGCAGTACGGCCAGGGTCGCCTGTGGGTGGAAAATCCAGCCCGGCGCGCGCAGGGCGAAAAGTGGATGGACTGGGCAAACCAGACGCTTTCCCCCACGCACCGCCTGATCCTGATGGGGCTTATCCGTACGCCGGAAGCCGATCGTGATTATCCCGCCATTCATGCCGCCCAGGACGCCTGCGAATCCCTTTTCGCGATGATGGACGACGAACTGGCGAAGCACGCCTGGTTCTCCGGCGACACCTTCGGCGTGGGCGATATCGCCGTCGCCCCCTTCGTCTGGAACCTCACTAACATGGGTCTCAGCTGGACCCCGCGTCCTCACCTGGAGCGCTGGATCCAGCAGCTTAGCGAGCGCCCGGCGTATCGCAACGTGGTGATGATCCCGGTGACCTGATTACGACCCGGACGGGCTGACTTTCAGCAGCTGCCCGTCCGTCTCGTCAGTCAGCACGTACAGATAGCCATCCGGCCCGACGCGCACATCGCGAATACGCTGATCTTTATCGCCCAGAATGCGTCCGTCCTCCGTCACGCTATTGCCCTTCACGCTCAGCACGATGACGTCTTTCTCCTTCAACGCGCCGATAAATAGCTTGTTTTTCCACTGCGGGAAGACGTCGCTGTTGTAGAACGCCATGCCGCTGACGGCGGGCGACAATTTCCAGACAAACAGCGGTTTTTCGGTGCCCTCAACGTGCTCGCCTTTTGCTTCCGGGATTTTCAGGCCGCTGTAATTGATCCCGTGCGTCGCCAGGGGCCAGCCGTAGTTTTTGCCCTTCTCAGGAATGTTAATCTCATCCCCACCGCGTGGTCCGTGTTCGTTGAGCCACAGGGTGTCACTCCACGGGTTCATCGCCATCCCCTGCGGGTTGCGAATGCCATAGGACCAGATTTCAGGGCGCGCACCGGCGGTGTTCACAAACGGATTATCCGGCGGCACTTTTCCGTCCTCCGTCAGGCGCACCACCTTGCCCTGAAGCTTGTCCAGATCCTGCGCCGTGGGGCGCTGATTGTTTTCACCCAGGCCAATAAAGAGATGGCCTTTGCCGTCGAACACCAGTCGTCCGCCAAAGTGGTTGCCGGTAGAGAGCTTCGGCATCTGTCGGAACACCACCTGGAAGCCCTCAATGCGCGACAGGTCATCGCTCAACCGCCCGTAGCCCACCGCGGTACCCGCTTTGCCATCATTACCTGCCTCGGCGAAGCTAAGCCAGACCCGCCGTGACTGTGCAAAATCCGGGGCCAGCGCGACATCCAGCAGTCCGCCCTGGCCGCTCGCCCACACTTTCGGCACGCCGACAATCGGATCGGAGAGCCCTTTTCCTGCCTGCCAGTGCTTAAGCTGCCCGTCTTTGAGCGTGATGAGCAGCCCCTTGTTATCTGGCAGAAACGCCAGCGACCAGGGGTGATCCAGTTTTGTCTGGAGCACGTCAACCTTAATCGTCTCAGGCGCTGCAAGCAGTGAAAGCGGGAATAACAAGACTGGAAGGAAAATCAGCGAGGATCGAGGCATAACGCACTCCTTTATCGACATATGGCTTAAAGATTAGCCACTGTTCCCGGGTGCGTTACCACTTTTACAAAAGCTTAATCAGAAGGGGGAGTTGCCTCCCCCTGGTTCAGTGCCGGGCAAGCGTTTCCGGCTTGTTCAGACACATGATGCAAAGCGCGAGCGTGGTCAGGCAGTTTTCAAGCTTCTCCGCGTTAACGGCAATAAAATTCGGGCAGTCGTGACGTCCGTTCATCAAACAGACCCCGGCGATGGAGAGCACCTCGGCGGCGCGGCGCAGCGCCACTAATTCGCTTTCAGCGCAGTGCGCTTTCAGGATGGGTGCTTTTTCACGCATGAAATTGCAAAGTTCAAAGAAGTTATCACGCAGATTTTCGCTTTCGCTGACTGACATATACCCTTTCGCCTTGCGGAGTTGCAGATATGCGGCCAGGTCGATTCGGGCGTTGATCAGCTTGTTAAGCAGATCGCGTTTCAGTCTGTCAACGGACATGCTATTTCCTCCCCTGTCAGCCATGTTACCTTATTAAGGATAAGGTCATTTTTTGTACAATGTAATGCCTGAGATCAATAAACGATAACTGATTAACATTCTTTACAATGTTACAACGATTGCCCGCCTCAACTGCGCCATCAAGAGTGTATAAATCCCCCGCGATACGCTGTAAAATCCCGCCCTGATAACTCCATAATTGATGAATTTTTAACCTATGAGCAATGTTACGCACCCGCCGAAAATCGGCTTTGTCTCCCTCGGCTGCCCGAAGAACCTGGTGGACTCCGAACGCATCCTGACTGAACTTCGCACTGAAGGCTATGACGTGGTGCCAAGCTACGACAACGCCGACATGGTGATCGTCAACACCTGCGGATTCATCGACAGCGCGGTCCAGGAGTCACTGGAAGCCATTGGTGAAGCCCTGACGGAAAACGGCAAAGTGATTGTCACCGGCTGCCTGGGCGCGAAGGTAGATCAGATCCGCGAAGTGCACCCGAAAGTGCTGGAGATCACCGGCCCGCACAGCTACGAGCAGGTGCTGGAACATGTTCATCACTACGTACCTAAACCAAAGCACAACCCGTTCCTGAGCCTGGTGCCGGAACAGGGCGTGAAGCTGACGCCGCGCCACTACGCGTACCTGAAAATTTCCGAAGGCTGCAACCATCGCTGTACCTTCTGCATCATCCCGTCGATGCGTGGCGATCTGGTGAGCCGTCCGATTGGCGAGGTGCTGGCAGAAGCCAAACGCCTGGCCGACGCGGGCGTGAAGGAGCTGCTGGTCATCTCCCAGGACACCTCCGCCTACGGCGTGGACGTCAAACACCGTTCCGGTTTCCACAACGGCGAGCCAGTGAAAACCAGCATGGTCGGCCTGTGCGAGCAGCTGGCTAAGCTCGGGATCTGGACGCGCCTGCACTACGTCTACCCTTATCCGCACGTTGACGATGTGATCCCGCTGATGGCGGAAGGCAAAATCCTGCCGTATCTTGATATCCCGCTACAACACGCCAGCCCGCGCATTCTGAAGCTGATGAAACGACCTGGCTCCGTGGACCGCCAGCTGGCGCGCATCAAGCAGTGGCGTGAGATCTGCCCGGATCTGACCCTGCGCTCCACCTTTATTGTCGGCTTCCCGGGTGAAACCGAAGAAGATTTCCAGATGCTGCTCGACTTCCTGAAAGAGGCGCGTCTGGATCGCGTCGGCTGCTTCAAGTACAGCCCGGTTGAAGGCGCAACGGCCAACGAGCTGGCGGACCAGGTACCGGAAGAGGTCAAAGAGGAGCGCTGGAACCGCTTTATGCAGCTGCAACAGCAGATCTCTGCTGAACGCTTGCAGGAGAAAGTGGGCCGCGAAATTCTGGTGATTATCGACGAAGTGGACGAAGAAGGCGCGATTGGCCGCAGCATGGCGGATGCGCCTGAAATCGATGGCGCGGTGTACCTGAACGGCGAAACACAGGTTAAGCCGGGTGATATTATTCGCGTGAAGGTTGAAAACGCGGATGAGTATGACCTGTGGGGCAGCCGGGTTTAAACACCCTGCTTCCCTTTTGTAGGCCGGGTAAGGCGTAGCCGCCACCCGGCACATTTCACTGCACTACCCCTTAATCCTCGGGTCCAGCGCGTCGCGCAGCCCATCCCCCAGCAGGTTAAACGCCAGCACGGTCAGGAAAATCGCCAGGCTCGGGAAGATCGCCACGTGTGGCGCAATCACCATATCCGCCCGCGCCTCGTTCAGCATCGCGCCCCACTCCGGCGTCGGTGGCTGCGCCCCTAACCCCAGAAACGACAGGCTGGCCGCCGAGATAATCGACACGCCTATGCGCATGGTGAAATAGACCACGATAGACGAGACCGTTCCCGGCAGAATATGGCTGAACAGGATGGTGGCATCGCTGGCTCCCATGCTGCGCGCCGACTCGATAAAGGTCTGCTGCTTCAGCACCAGCGTATTGCCACGTACCAGACGCGCGAAAGCGGGAATCGAGAATACCGCCACGGCGATAATGACGTTCGCCATGCCGCTGCCCATCACCGCCACCACGGCAATCGCCAGCAGAATACCGGGAAAGGCAAACAGCACATCGCAGATACGCATGATGATGCGGTCCCACCAGCCTTCGTAGTACCCGGCCACCAGCCCCAGCACGGTGCCAATTGCTGCGCCCATCAGCACCGCGAAGACCCCGGCCGCCAGCGAGATCTGCGCCCCTACCAGCACGCGGCTGAAAATATCGCGCCCGAGCGAGTCCACGCCAAACCAGTGCATCATCGACGGTCCATCGTTCAGCCGGTCGTAGTCGAAGTAGTTTTCCGCATCAAACGGGGCTATCCAGGGGGCGATAATCGCCACCAGGATCAGCAGTAACACAAACAACCCGGCGACCATAGCGACGGGCTGACGACGGAATCGACGCCAGAACTCAACCCACGGGGTGCGAATATGGTCCGGCCTGATCCCCGGCATAGCGTTTAAAATGGCCTGGCGACGCCAGTTCAGTAATCGCATCTTACTTATACCTGATGGCCGGGTTAATGGCGGCGTAAAGCACATCCACCACTAAGTTGATAAGAATAAACTCCAGCGAGAAAAGCAGGACTTCAGCCTGAATAACCGGATAGTCACGCATATCGACCGAGTCGACCAGCAGGCGCCCCAGCCCCGGCCAGTTAAAGACCTTCTCAACCACGATAGAGCCCCCCAGCAGGAAGCCGAACTGTAGCCCCATCATCGTAACCACCGGGATCATCGCATTACGAAAACCATGCTTCAGAATGACCCATTTCTCACTCACCCCTTTTGCCCGCGCGGTGCGAATGTAATCTTCGCTCAGCACGTCGACAAACGAGGCGCGGGTAAACCGGGCCATAACCGCCGCAACGGCCGCGCCAAGCGTCATAGAGGGCAGAATGTAGTGCTTCCAGGTGTCGGCCCCGACGGTCGGCAACCAGCCCAGCTCGACGGAGAAAATCTGCATCAGCAGCATGCCCAGCGCAAACGCCGGGAAAGAGATGCCGGTGACCGCCAGCGCCATACCGAGCTTATCCGGCCAGCGGTTGCGCCAGACGGCGGCGACAATCCCCGCGCCCAGGCCAAAGACAACCGCCCAGCTCATACTGGCAATCGTTAACCAGAAGGTAGGCATAAAGCGGCTGGCAATCTCCTCCGACACCGGACGACGCGACACCATCGAGATGCCGAAATCGCCCTGAAGGACATTGCCAATGTAACGCAGAAATTGCCTGTACAGCGGCTGGTCAAGACCGAGCTGTTTACGCACCAGTTCAATAACCGTCGCATCCGCTTCCGGTCCGGCAATCAAACGCGCCGGATCGCCGGGCAGCATATGGACAAACAAAAACACCAGCACGGCCACAATCAGCAGCGTCGGGATAAGCCCCAGCAGGCGTTTACACACATAATTCAGCATGAGTTTTATTTTAAATCCGCGTCATCAAAGCTAAAGCCCGTATCCGGCATGATGTAAAAACCGGTCAGCGCTTTGTTGTGGGCTGAGACCAGTTTTTCCACCACCAGCGGCACCCACGGCGACTCTTTCCAGATAATGTCCTGCGCCTCTTTGTACAGGCGTGCTTTCTCTTCCGGTTTGGTGGTTTTCAGGGCATCGGCCAGATCTTTATCCACCTGCGGATTACTGTAGAACGCGGTATTGAACAGCGTTGGCGGCCAGTTCTGGGAAGCAAACAGCGGCGACAGGGACCAGTCCGCTTCACCGGTTGAAGCCGTCCAGCCGGTGTAGAACATCCGCACGCCGCTCTCTTTCTGTCCTTTGCCTTCCACTTCCGCCGCTCGCTGTCCGGCATCCATCGCCGTGACCCGGGCTTTAATGCCCACCTGCGCCAGCTGCTGCTGGGTAAATTGCAGCACCTTCTGCGCGGTACTGTGGTTATGCGACGACCACAGCGTAGTATTAAAGCCGTTCGGATAGCCCGCCTCTTTCAGCAGTTCCCGCGCTTTCGCCGGATCGTACGGCCACGGCTGATAGCTTTGCGCGTACTCAATGGTTGGCGGCATCACGCCCGTCGCCGGGGTGGCGTAGCCGGCAAAGGCCACCTTCACCAGCGCCTGGCGGTTAATGGCGTAGTTGATGGCTTCACGCACCTTCGGGTTATCAAACGGTTTCTGCGTGACGTTCATGCTGATGTAGCGCTGCATAATCGACGGGCTGGCCACCAGTTCCAGCTTGCTGTTTTTCGCCAGCAGCGCCGCCTGTTCGTACGGGATGGGGAAGGCAAACTGCGCTTCGCCGGTTTGCAGCATTGCGGCGCGGGTGTTGTTGTCCACTACCGGCCGCCAGGTGATGGTATCCAGCTTCGGCAGCCCCTGCTGCCAGTATCCGGCGAATTTTTTTACCTTCACAAAATCGGTCTGGTTCCAGGTGAGCAGTTCGTACGGTCCGGTCCCCACCGGATGGAAGCCAATCTCTTTGCCGTATTTTTTCAGGGCGGCGGGCGAAATCATCGCCGTCGCGGGGTGCGCCAGGATATTAATAAACGCCGAGAACGGCTCTTTGAGGGTGATCTTCACCGTCGCCGGGTCAACCACCTCGGTTTGGGCAATATTTTTATACAGGTTGTAGCGTTTAAGACCGTTTTCCGGATTGCTGGCACGATCCAGGTTGACCTTAACCGCCTCGGCGTTGAAGTCGGTGCCATCCTGGAACTTCACGCCGGTACGGAGCTTAACGGTATAGACCAGCCCGTCGTCCGACACGGTATAGCCTTCCGCCAGCACGTTTTTCAGCTTCATCTCGCGGTCCAGGCCGAACAGCCCCTGGTAGAAGGATTTTGCCACCGCCTGAGAAAGAGTGTCGTTAGCATCATACGGATCCAGGGTCGTGAAGTTAGACCCCACAGCCACCACCACGTCTTTCGCCGCGAACGCGGGGGCGGCGGCCAGCGCAGCCGTCACGCTCGCGGCCAGCAGCCATTTACGAGCAACAAAAGGAACCATTGTGTTCTCCTGCCTGTTGTAAGTTATAACCGCGAGAATGCATTGCCCTGACGCGGTGGTGCGACAAAATGACCGGGACCCACCTCACGCAGCGCCACGCGCTCCAGGGTTTCGCCCCGTTTACGAATATTGCTCGGCATTTCGTCCTGCAACAGCACGCGCTGGGCGTGACGATGCTCAGGATCGGCAACCGGTACGGCGGCCATCAGCTTGCGGGTGTACGGGTGCTGTGGGTTTTCAAACACCGCCCGACGGGGGCCGATTTCAACAATTTGCCCCATGTACATCACCGCCACGCGATGGCTGATCCGCTCCACCACCGCCATATCGTGGGAGATAAACAGAAACGCAATGCCCAAATCCCGCTGTAAATCGAGCAGGAGATTGATGATTTGCGCGCGGATAGAAACATCCAGCGCTGACACGGACTCATCCGCAATCACCACTTTCGGATTCAGGGCCAATGCCCGGGCTATGCAGATACGCTGACGCTGACCGCCAGAAAATTCGTGCGGATAGCGCCAGGCATGCTCCGGCTTCAGGCCCACGCGCTCCAGCAGCCACGCGACGCGGCGCTGCGCGGCTTCACCGTCGAGCAGGTTATGCACCCGCAGCGGCTCCATAATCGAGTACCCCACCGTATGGCGCGGATCGAGCGACGCATAAGGATCCTGGAATATAAACTGAATATCCCGGCGCACCGCCTGCAATTTACTGTTAGGGAGCGTGTCGATGCGCTCACCGTTGAAGGTGATGCTCCCCTCCTGCGACGCCACCAGCCTGAGCAGCGCCCGTCCGGTGGTGGATTTACCGCAGCCGGACTCCCCCACCAGCGCCAGCGTTTCGCCCGGCCAGAGATCAAAACTGACGTTTTCAACCGCATGCACTTCACGCTTCACGCGATTGAGGATCCCGCTACGCAGCGGGAAACGGGTCACCAGGTCACGCACTTCGAGGATTGGCCTGCCGGGAACCACCGTATCCTGCTCGGTTTCGTCTTCCTGCTGGCCCTGTTCGGTCTGTGAGATCAGCGGAAAACGGCGCGGAAAATCACTGCCATTCATGGCCCCCAGACGCGGGACCGCCGCCAGCAGCGCTTTGGTATAAGGATGCACCGGCGCATGAAAGACCTGCTCTACCGTGCCGGTTTCCACGGCATTGCCCTGATGCATAACCAGCACCCGATCGGCAATGTCCGCCACCACCCCCATATCGTGGGTGATGAAAATCACCCCCATCTCCATCTCCTGCTGCAACACCTTAATCAGTTGCAGGATCTGGGCCTGAATAGTGACATCCAGCGCCGTGGTGGGTTCGTCCGCAATGAGCACCGCCGGACGGCACGACAGCGCCATCGCAATCATCACCCGCTGGCGCATGCCGCCGGAAAGCTGATGCGGATAGCGGGACAAAATCGCCTGCGCCTCAGGGATACGCACCAGCTCCAGCATCCGTTTTGCTTCGTTGAGCGCCTCATCACCGCTCAGTCCCTGATGCAGGCGGATAGATTCGGCAATCTGCTCGCCCACCGGAAAAACCGGGTTCAGGGAGGTCATCGGCTCCTGAAAAATCATCGCAATATCTGCCCCGCGCACCCCCTGCATCTGGGACGCACTCAGCTCGTTGAGATCGATAACCTGACGGTTGCGACGGCGCAACAGCATCCGCTCGCTGGTGACCTGCCCGCCCGTCTGCTCAAGCAGACGCATCAGCGCCAGCGCGGTAACGGATTTACCGGAACCTGATTCGCCAACAATCGCCAGCGTCTCGCCGCGCCTGAGCGAAAACGATAAATTCTGTACTGCGGGGATGAACTGCCGCTCTTCCTGAAACGCAATATTCAGTTGGTGGACAGCCAGCACTTCGCAGTTGTCCAGCTCTTCACGGTGCGGCACGCAATGCCCCCTTATTCACGATAAATGCCTGTGCTGGGCGCATCGCCGGCATACCCCCACGCCCGGTACATCCCTTCACTGTTGAACGGCAGAGCCACGTTGCCCTCCCGATCCACCGCAATTAAGCCGCCAATCCCGCCCAGCGCCGGCAGTTTCTCCATCACTACCCGCTCGCAGGCCTCACTCAGGCTTAATCCGCCGTAATCCATTAGCGCGGTAATGTCGTAGGCCGCCAGCGCGCGGATAAACACTTCGCCGGTGCCGGTGCATGACACCGCTGCCGTGGCGTTATTGGCGTAACACCCGGCCCCCGGCAGCGGGCTGTCGCCAACGCGACCGGGAAGCTTGTTGGTCATGCCGCCTGTCGACGTCGCGGCGGCGAGATTACCGGCTTTATCCAGCGCCACCGCGCCTACCGTGCCCATTTTGCTGCGTTCATCGAGCGGCGCGGCATGGTCCAGCTGCGTCATCCCCGCAGTACGGGCCTCCAGCAGTTGCCGGTAACGTTCCTCGGTGGAAAAAAGATCGGGCGAGACCGTGTCCATCCCGTGCTCGACGGCAAATTTTTCCGCCCCCGCCCCGGTCAGCAGCACATGCGGGCTTTGTTCCATCACCAGACGCGCGGCCAGCACCGGATTACGCAGACGGCTGACGCCCGCTACCGCGCCCGCTTTCAGGGTGACGCCGTCCATCACGCAGGCATCCAGCTCGTGCGTTTCATCGCGCGTAAAGACCGAGCCAATACCGGCATTAAACAGTGGACACTCCTCCAGCAAACGTACTGCTTCGGTCACCACGTCCAGCGCGCTGTCGCCCGCTTCCAGCATCCGCTGGCCTGTTTCCACAATGGCGTTCAGCGCATCAATATAACGCTTCTCCTGCTCGGGACTGAGCTGTGCACGGGTGATTGCCCCGGCACCGCCATGAATTGCGATAACCGCTTTACTCATTTCGCATCACCCATCAGCCTGGCTGGCTGCTTTTTCTATAAATATCATTATCGTCGACGAATCTTCAGATGATTTTTGAATATAGAAAGACGCAACTGTGATGTAAAGCGTACACCCATCGGGTCATACAGTTAGCCGCACTTTTCTGCCATAATGAGCGCTTTCGTTGTTACTCCGCAGGAGCCCACCATGGATTTTACCGCCGGACTGATGCCGCTTGAGACGGCACTCTCGCAGATGCTTGACCGCATTACTCCACTGCACGACGTTGAGACGCTGCCGCTTGTGCGCTGTTTTGGCCGTATTGCCGCGCGCGATATCGTCTCGCCGCTGAACGTGCCGGGGTTCGATAACGCGGCGATGGACGGCTATGCCGTACGTCTGGCGGATCTGCACACGGGTCAGCCGCTGCCGGTGGCAGGTAAAGCGTTTGCCGGGCAGCCGTTCAACGGTGAGTGGCCAGCGGGCACCTGCGTGCGCATTATGACCGGCGCGCCGGTGCCAAAGGGCTGTGAAGCCGTGGTGATGCAGGAAGAGACCGAACAAACGGACGACGGCGTGCGCTTTACCGCCAGCGTCAAAGCGGGACAGAATATCCGCCATATCGGGGAAGACATTACCCTGGGCGCAACGGTCTTTGCCGCCGGGCAAAAACTGACGGTCGCCGAACTGCCGATGCTGGCATCACTTGGCATCGCGGAGATTGACGTGGTCCGCAAAATGCGCGTGGCGGTGTTCTCCACGGGAGACGAGCTACAGCTTCCGGGTCAGCCGCTGAACGAGGGGCAGATTTACGACACCAACCGTCTGGCGGTACACCTGATGCTTGAGCAGCTGGGCTGCGAGGTGATTAACCTCGGTATCATTCCTGACGATCCGCAAAAACTGCGCGCGGCGTTTATCGAGGCTGACGCCTCTGCCGACGTGGTGATCAGCTCCGGCGGCGTATCGGTTGGCGAAGCGGATTACACCAAAACCCTGCTTGAAGAGCTGGGCGAAATCGCCTTCTGGAAGCTGGCGATTAAACCGGGCAAACCGTTCGCGTTTGGCAAACTTCCGCACAGCTGGTTCTGTGGCCTGCCGGGTAACCCGGTCTCTGCCGCGCTGACCTTCTACCAGCTGGTGATCCCGCTGCTGGCGAAGCTGTCAGGCAACAATGCCAGCCCGCTGCCGGAGCGTGTGCGCGTGCGGGCGGCAACGCGCCTCAAAAAATCACCGGGCCGTCTCGATTTCCAGCGCGGCATTCTGGCGCGCAACGCCGACGGCGAGCTGGAGGTGAGCACCACCGGGCATCAGGGTTCGCACATCTTTAGCTCCTTCAGCCAGGGTAACTGCTTTATCGTGCTGGAGCGCGATCGCGGCCACGTTGAGGCGGGCGAATGGGTTGAAGTGGAACGCTTTAACCACCTGTTCGGAGGCTGACATGACGGTGGAACTGAGCGACCCGGAGATGATGCGCTACAACCGCCAGATCGTGCTGCGCGGGTTTGATTTCGAGGGCCAGGAAGCGCTCAAGGCGGCAAGCGTGCTGGTTGTTGGCCTGGGCGGGCTGGGCTGCGCGGCGGCGCAATATCTGGCTGCGGCGGGCGTCGGCAGCATGACGCTGCTGGATTTCGACACCGTGTCGGTGTCCAACCTGCAACGCCAGACGCTGCACAGCGACGCGACGGTCGGTCAGCCTAAAGTGGAATCAGCACGCACGGCGCTGGCGCGCATTAATCCCAACGTTCAGTTCACCCTGATTGACGCGATGCTGGATGACGACGCGCTGTTTGCGCAGATTGCACGGCATGACCTGGTGCTGGACTGCACCGATAACGTCGCCATTCGCAACCAGCTCAATGCGGGCTGCTTTGCCCGTAAAACGCCGCTGATTTCCGGCGCGGCCATCCGCATGGAGGGGCAAATCAGCGTTTTTACCTACGCTGAAGGAGAGCCCTGCTACCGCTGCCTGAGCCGTCTGTTTGGCGAGAATGCGCTGACCTGCGTCGAGGCGGGCGTAATGGCGCCGCTGGTTGGCGTGATTGGTTCCTTGCAGGCGATGGAGGCGATCAAAGTGCTGGCGCACTACGGCACGCCCGCAGCGGGTAAAATCGTGATGTATGACGCGATGACCTGCCAGTTCCGCGAGATGAAGCTGATGCGTAATCCCGGGTGTGAGGTGTGTAGCCAGTAAAAAAGTCGGGTGGCGGCTTCGCCTTACCCGACCTACAACGGTTCGAACGTAGGCCGGGTAAGCGTTAGCGCCACCCGGCAACAGCGTCAAATAGACGTCCGCCCAAACGCCCCCTGCCAGTCCTGCTCAAACTTCACAATTGCCGCATCCACCGCCGGAGAGGTAATAAACTGCTGCGCCACGTCCAGCGGCAGCGTGATGGACTCACACCCTGCCAGCAGACAGTCCAGCGCCTGGCGCGGGGTTTTAAAGCTCGCCGCCAGCACTTTTGACTGCGGGGCATGCAGGGTCAGCAACTGTTGCAGTTCGACCACCGTCTGGATCCCATCCCCGCCCTGCGCGTCCACGCGGTTCACGTAAGGAGCCACATACTCAGCCCCCGCCAGTGCGGAGAGCATCCCCTGTGCTGCGCCATACACCGCCGTACCCAGCGTCGGGATCCCTTCTGCTTTCAGCATTTTGATCGCCGCCAGCCCTTCAGCGGTCACGGGCACTTTCACCACCAGGTCATTGATTATCGCGCGCAGCTTACGTGCGTCTTCCACCATCCCTTCGGCGGTCTTCGCCATCACCTGGGCGAACAGCCGGCCCTTGCCGCCCAGCGCGTCGTGCAGCGCGGGCAGCAGCTCGTCCAGGGGCGTTTTACCCGCCGCCACAATGCTTGGGTTAGTGGTCACGCCCGCCAGCGGGAAGATACGCGCCAGCTTTTTGACTGCCGCAACGTCAGATGTGTCGAGATAAAGTTCCATGATGTCACCCTCAAAATTAGCCTGCACTTACCCTATCACAGCAAAACCTGCTCAGGAATTGACCCACATCAAGATAACTTTCATTCGAAAGTAATTTAATCTTCATATGTAATTCGAGGGCAAGAAAATGATCTTCAATATACAGCGTTACTCCACCCACGACGGCCCCGGTATTCGAACCGTGGTATTCCTGAAAGGCTGCTCGCTGGGCTGCCGCTGGTGTCAGAACCCGGAAAGCCGCTCCCGCACGCGGGACGTCCTGTTTGATGCCCGCCTGTGCCTGGACGGCTGTGACCTGTGTCAGCAGGCCGCGCCGGGGTGTGTTGAGCGCGCGCTGAACGGGCTGGTCATTCATCGTGAGAAGCTTAACGACGAGACGCTCACTGCCCTTACCGACTGCTGCCCGACCCAGGCGCTTACCGTCTGCGGTGAAGAGAAGCAGGTGGAGGAGATTATGGCCACCGTGCTGCGCGACAAGCCCTTCTACGACCGCAGCGGCGGCGGGATCACCCTCTCCGGCGGCGAGCCGTTCATGAACCCGGCGCTGGCACACGCCCTGTTTAAAGCCAGCCATGAACAAGGTATTCATACCGCCGTTGAAACCTGCCTTCACGTACCCTGGCATTATATCGAGCCGTCACTGCCGTATGTCGATCTGTTCCTGGCGGACCTGAAACATGTGGACAGTGACGTATTTAAACAGTGGACCGATGGCTCAGCCAGACGGATCCTGGACAACCTGAAGCGCCTGGCTGCCGCCGGGAAAACAATCACCATTCGCGTGCCGTTGATCCAGGGCTTTAACGCCGATGAAGCGTCGGTTACCGCCATTACCAATTTCGCCGCCGACGAACTCGGCGTTCACGATATTCATTTTCTGCCGTATCACACGCTGGGCATGAACAAATACACCCTGCTCGGCCAACCCTACTCTGCCCCTGACAAACCGCTGGATAACCCTGCCCTGCTGGACTTCGCGCAGCAGTATGCCTGCCAGAAAGGGTTAACCGCGACCTTACGAGGATAAACTTATGACCACCCTGAATCTCAACACCCTCAGCGAGCGCATCAAGGCGCACAAAACGGCGCTGGTGCATATCGTTAAGCCGCCGGTCTGTACCGAGCGCGCGCAGCACTATACCGAAATGTACCAGCAGCACATGGACAAGCCGATCCCGGTCCGTCGCGCGCTGGCGCTGGCGCATCACCTGGCAAAACGTACCATCTGGATCAAACACGACGAGCTGATTATCGGTAACCAGGCCAGCGAAGTGCGCGCCGCGCCGATTTTCCCGGAATATACCGTCTCGTGGATTGAGAAAGAGATTGACGATCTGGCGGACCGTCCGGGTGCGGGCTTCGCGGTCAGCGAAGAGAATAAACGCGTTCTGCATGCGATCTGCCCGTGGTGGCGCGGCCAGACGGTGCAGGACCGCTGCTACGGCATGTTCACCGACGAGCAGAAAGGCCTGCTGGAAACCGGCATTATCAAAGCGGAAGGCAACATGACCTCCGGTGACGCACACCTGGCGGTGAATTTCCCGCTGGTGCTGGAGAAAGGGCTCGACGGCCTGCGCGCGAAAGTGGCCGAGCGCCGGTCGCGCATCAACCTGACGGTGCTGGACGATCTGCACGGCGATCAGTTCCTGAAAGCCATTGATATCGTGCTGGAAGCCGTAAGCCTGCACATCAAACGCTTCGCCGACCTGGCGCGTGAAATGGCCGCCAGCGAAACCCGCGACAGCCGCCGCGACGAGCTGCTGGCCATGGCGGAAAACTGCGACATCATCGCCCACCAACCGCCAAAAACCTTCTGGCAGGCGCTACAGCTGTGCTACTTCATTCAGCTGATCCTGCAAATTGAGTCCAACGGTCACTCCGTCTCCTTTGCCCGTATGGACCAATACCTTTACCCGTACTACCGCCGCGACGTGGAGCTGGACCAGAGTCTGGATCGCGAGCACGCCATTGAGCTGCTGCACAGCTGCTGGCTGAAGCTGCTGGAGGTGAACAAAATCCGCTCCGGCTCGCACTCCAAAGCCTCTGCGGGCAGCCCGCTGTATCAGAACGTCACCATCGGCGGCCAGAAGCTGGTCAACGGTGAGCCGATGGACGCGGTCAACCCGCTCTCGTACGCGATTCTGGAGTCCTGCGGTCGCCTGCGCTCCACCCAACCGAACCTGAGCGTGCGTTACCATGCGGGCATGAGCAACGACTTCCTCGATGCCTGCGTGCAGGTGATCCGCTGCGGCTTCGGGATGCCGGCGTTTAACAACGATGAAATCGTCATCCCGGAATTTATCAAGCTCGGCGTAGAACGCGACGATGCCTATGACTATGCGGCGATTGGCTGCATCGAAACCGCCGTCGGCGGCAAGTGGGGCTATCGCTGCACCGGCATGAGCTTTATCAACTTCGCCCGCGTAATGCTGGCGGCGCTGGAAGGTGGTCGCGACGCCACCAGCGGCCAGGTATTCCTGCCGCAGGAAAAAGCGCTTTCTGCCGGTAACTTCGGCAATTTCGACGAGGTCATGGCGGCGTGGGATAGCCAGATCCGCTACTACACCCGCAAATCCATTGAGATCGAGTACGTGGTGGACACCATGCTGGAGGAGAACGTCCACGATATTCTCTGCTCGGCGCTGGTGGACGACTGCATCGAACGCGCGAAAAGCATTAAGCAGGGCGGCGCGAAGTATGACTGGGTTTCCGGCCTACAGGTGGGGATCGCCAACCTTGGCAACAGCCTGGCGGCGGTGAAGAAGCTGGTGTTTGACCAGGGCGTTATCGGTCAGCAACAGCTGGCGGCGGCGCTGGCGGATGACTTCGAGGGGCTGACCCACGAGCAGTTGCGCCAGCGCCTGATCAACGGCGCGCCGAAGTACGGTAACGACGACGACAGCGTGGATCTGCTGCTGACCCGTGCTTATCAGACCTACATTGAAGAGCTGAAGCAGTACCATAACCCACGCTACGGCCGCGGCCCGATTGGGGGTAACTACTATGCGGGCACGTCGTCTATCTCCGCAAACGTGCCGTTTGGCGCAGCAACCATGGCAACGCCGGACGGCCGTAAAGCCCACACCCCGCTGGCGGAAGGGGCAAGCCCGGCCTCCGGTACCGACCACCTCGGCCCGACGGCGGTGATTGGCTCCGTGGGCAAACTGCCAACGGAAGCGATTCTCGGCGGCGTGCTGCTAAACCAGAAGCTGAACCCGTCGACGCTGGAAAACGACAGCGATCGCCAGAAGCTGATGGTGCTGCTGCGCACCTTCTTCGAGGTGCATAAAGGCTGGCATATTCAGTACAACATCGTCTCCCGCGAAACGCTGCTGGAAGCGAAGAAACACCCGGATCAGTATCGTGACCTGGTGGTGCGCGTCGCGGGTTACTCGGCGTTCTTCACCGCCCTGTCGCCGGATGCGCAGGACGATATTATCGCTCGTACTGAGCATACGCTGTAACGGTTTATCCCCTCTCCCTTGAGGGAGAGGGTTAGGGTGAGGGGGAAATGCGCACGCTGATGCCCTCACCCCGGCCCTCTCCCACGGGGAGAGGGAGAAAACACTAAAAACGGCAACTTCGGTTGCCGTTTTGCTTTGACTTTCGAATGAAATTAAATTTGTGCTCCCCGTCACCTTGTTATTAGAATGTTTCAAAACGCAGTGACCCAGGAGCACAGTATGACCGTAAAAGTTATCGTCACCGATATGGACGGAACTTTCCTTGATGATGCCAAGCAGTACGATCGTGACCGCTTCCAGGCACAGTTTGAGCAGCTTAAAGCCCGCAACATTGAATTTGTTGTCGCCAGCGGCAACCAGTATTACCAGCTCATCTCCTTTTTCCCGGAGCTGAAAGATCAGATCTCCTTCGTCGCGGAAAACGGCGCGCTGGTCTTCGATCACGGCGAACAGATTTTCCACGGCGAACTGACGCGTCATGAGTCGCAGATCGTCATTGGCGAGTTGCTGAAAGACAAAGGGCTGAACTTTGTGGCCTGCGGGCTGGAGAGCGCGTACGTCAGCGATAAAGCCCCGGACGCGTTCGTGGCGCTGATGTCAAAGCACTACCACCGCTTAAAGCGCATCAGCGATTACCGCGACATTGACGACGTGCTGTTTAAATTCTCCCTGAACCTGCCGGACAGCGATATCCCGAATCTGGTCGATAAACTGCATGTCTCCCTGGACGGCATCATGAAGCCGGTCACCAGCGGCTTCGGTTTTGTCGATTTGATTATCCCCGGCCTGCACAAAGCCAACGGCATCAGCCGCCTGCTGAAACGCTGGAAAACCTCCCCGCAGGAGTGCGTCGGCATTGGCGACAGCGGCAACGATGCGGAAATGCTGAAACTGGTGAAATACTCCTTTGCCATGGGCAACGCGGCGGACAGCATTAAAGCGGTCAGCCGTTACGCTACCGACGATAACAACCATCAGGGCGCGCTGAACGTGATTCAGGCCGTGCTCGACGCGCACTCCCCGTTCGACGCCTGATCCCCCTACCTGCCGGAGCCTCGCTCCGGCCCCCTCACTCTTTTCCCATCCTGTGGCACCCGTCAAGGTTTTAAACTTGCATTAACTTTTTTTTAACTTAAAGTATCACTTGTAGACACTTTTACTTTCGAATGAAAGATGCGAGGCAGTTATGACCTTTACCAGCGAAACGTTGCCAGCGGACCATAAAGCGGCAATCCGTCAGATGAAACGTGAATTACGCGCGCCGATCGGCGATGTGCAGGCGGTGTTCGACCGGCTCAGCGATAAAATCGCCACCCGCGTGGCGGAAATCAACGCTCTCAAAAACAAAGGCGAAACCGTCTGGCCAGTGATCCCCTTTGCCGACGTGAAAAACGGCACGATTACCGCCGAACAGCGCGAAGCGGTTAAACGTCGCGGCTGCGCGGTGATCAAAGGCCATTTCCCGCGCGAGCAGGCGCTGGCGTGGGATCAGTCAATGCTCGACTACCTCGATCTGAATAAGTTTGACGAGGTGTACAAAGGACCCGGCGATAACTTCTTCGGCACCTTAACGGCCTCTCGTCCGGAGATTTACCCGATCTACTGGTCTCAGGCGCAAATGCAGGCGCGCCAGAGTGAAGAGATGGCGCAGGTACAGTCGTTCCTGAACCGTTTATGGACATTTGAGAGCAACGGCAAGCAGTGGTTTGACCCGGACGTGAGCGTGATTTACCCGGACCGCATCCGCCGCCGCCCGCCAGGAACAACCTCGAAAGGACTTGGCGCACACACCGATTCCGGCGCGCTGGAGCGCTGGCTGCTGCCCGCTTATCAGCAGGTCTTTGCCCGCGTGTTTGACGGCAACGTTGAAAAATACGATCCGTGGAATGCCGCGCACCGTACCGAAGTGGAAGAGTACACCGTGGATAACACCACCAAATGCTCGGTGTTCCGTACCTTCCAGGGCTGGACGGCGCTGTCGGATATGATCCCCGGCCAGGGCTTGCTGCACGTGGTGCCGATCCCGGAGGCAATGGCTTACATTCTGCTGCGTCCGCTGCTGGACGACGTGCCGGAAGACGAGCTGTGCGGCGTGGCGCCGGGGCGCGTGCTGCCGATTTCTGAGAAGTGGCACCCGCTGCTGATCGAAGCGTTAACCAGCATTCCGGCGCTGGAAGCCGGTGATTCCGTGTGGTGGCACTGCGATGTGATCCACTCCGTCGCGCCGGTGGAAAATCAGCAGGGCTGGGGCAACGTGATGTACATTCCTGCCGCGCCAATGTGCGAGAAGAATCTCGCCTATGCGAAAAAGGTCAAGGAAGCGCTGGAAACCGGCGCGTCGCCGGGCGATTTCCCGCGCGAAGATTATGAGAAAAGCTGGCAGGGCCGCTTTACCGTGAACGATCTCAACATCCACGGCAGGCGCGCGCTGGGCATGGCTTAACCGTCGTACAGCCCTTCCCGCTCCACGGCGGTGCGTCGTTTCCCCTGACGTATCCGCCGTACCGACTCCCGTACGGTCAGCGTGCCGTTTAGCAGCAACGTTCCCACCGGCGCATCCGGGCGCATCAGCCGCTGCTGGAGCATATGCACCGCTTCCGTTCCCAGCTCATCACGCGGAACATGTACCGCGGTTAAGGGCACATCCTGAATCGCTGCGAGATTAAACCCGTCAATGCTCATCACCGAGACATCCTGCGGCACGCGCAGACCGTGTTTTTGCAGCGCGCTGATGGTCCCCGCCGCCATAAAATCGCCGCCAACCAGGAACGCCGTCGGCAGGTCTTTCCCTTTCTGCTGGTGAAGCCACTCGCTTACCAGCTGCTCCGTCTCTCTGGCGCTGAAGCTGGACACCACCAGCAGGTCGCGCCTGTCGCTGAACCTGAGGTTATGACCGTGCCACGCATCGCGGATCCCGGACAGGCGCAGCTCCATGGTGTAGCGACGCAGGCACAGCACGTTCATCACCTCCCGGTGCCCCATCTCGAACAGGTACTCCGCCGCCCGCTCGCCAATCGCGCGATGATCCGGCGCAACGGCGGGCAGGCGCATGTGGCGGTCCCGGCAGTTAATCAGCATGCAGGGTTTGCCCACGTCTACCGCCAGATCGTGGATATGCGGATCGTCGATACCGAGGAGGATTGCCGCCTGGGTGTCCGCTTCGTTCATGCGGGCCAGAAACAGCTGGGCATCGCTGTCGTTCTCCTCCAGCGCACAGTAGCGCAGACGCACCTCGTGCGAGGCCAGCCCTTTGCTCACGCTCTGGATGACGCGGTAGTAAAAGATGTCGGACCGCTCGTCAAACGCCCGCTGCGGGGCAAACACCACCAGGCTGTTAAGCAGCAAGCGCCCCGCCGCCATGCCGTCCATTACCCCCAGCTCCCGCGCGCACGCCAGCACCTTCGCCCGCGCTTTTTCGCTGGTATTTGCCTTCCCCGCCAGCACGCGAGAAACGGTGCTGATAGAGAGCTGGGTACGGGCGGCGATTTCGGTGATTTTAAGCCTTTTGTCCATTTTGTGATCTGGCTCCGGATGTGAAATGAAAAAATTTTCACAACATGTTTATCAGGTAATAACTTGCGAGAAGGCCATAATGCCGAAAATTAAACCTCGGTTATGAGAAAGTTTGCACAAAATCCACTATTCCCTGCCCAATTTCTTTCTTAAGGTGAACCTGTCACACAACTTCCATACTAGTTGTATAGCAGCTTAGCGCTCTAAAACAGATAACTTTCAAACGCCTGACGCTGTGTGACACTGAACCTTTGTCCCCTTACCGTCCGTCTTGTGGAGAAGAAAATGAGTCAGGACATCAATAACACCGTTGTGACAAGCAAAACACGTCGCGTCATCAGGAACCTGCGCTGGTACGTACTGGTGCTGTTTCTTCTCGGCGTGACCGTTAACTACATCACCCGTAACTCGTTAGGTATTCTCGCCCCTGAGCTGAAAGAGAGCCTCGGGATCACCACCGAGCAGTACTCCTGGATCGTCGGCGCGTTCCAGATCGCCTACACCATTTTCCAGCCCCTGTGCGGCTGGCTGATTGACGTTATCGGCCTGAAAATCGGCTTTATGGTCTGCGCCGGGATCTGGGCGCTGATGTGTATCTTCCACGCGGGCGCCGGAAGCTGGCTGCACCTGGCGATTCTGCGCTTCTTTATGGGGGCGTCCGAAGCCGCCGCCACGCCAGCGAACGCCAAAACCATCGGCGAATGGTTCCCGAAATCAGAGCGCCCTGTTGCCGCAGGCTGGGCGGGTGTAGGTTTCTCCATTGGGGCCATGCTGGCCCCGCCTATCATCTACTTTGCCCATGCCTCGTTTGGCTGGCAGGGTGCGTTTATGTTTACCGGCGTGCTGGCGCTGCTGTGGGTGATCCTGTGGTGGGCGTTTTATCACAACCCGGAACAGCACCCGAACCTGAGCCGCGATGAGCTGGCGTTTATCAAGCAGGATAACGAACCTGCGCCGGTCAAACTGCCCTTCCTGACCGCGCTGAAAACCGTCTCGAAGAACAAACGTTTCTACGGTATCGCTATCCCGGCCTTTATGGCGGAACCGGCCTGGGCCGTGCTGAGCTTCTGGGTGCCGCTGTACCTCGCCAAAGAGCACGGCATGGACCTGAAGCAGATTGCGATGTTCGCCTGGCTGCCGTTCCTGGCCGCCGACCTCGGCAGCGTGGCGAGCGGCTACCTGACGCGTCTGTACACCCGTCTGTTCGGCTGCTCCCGCGTCAACTCGGTCGTCGCCAGCTCCGTCACCGGCGCGTTTCTGATGATTTCTCTGGCTGTCGTCGCCGTGACCCGCGACCCGTATATCACCATCGTGCTGATCTCCATCGGCGGCTTCGGGCACCAGATCATCTCCTGCATGCTGAGCGCCCTGGTCGTGGAGTCGTTCGACAAAGGCCAGATGGCGACGGTCAACGGCATGCGCGGCTCGGCGGCGTGGATCGCCAGCTTCCTGTTCTCCCTTTTGATTGGGGTGACCGCCGACAAAATCGGCTTCAACCCGCTCTTTATCGCCATGGGCTTCTTTGACCTGCTTGGCGCTGTTTTCCTGGTGGCATTTATTGCTGAACGTCGCGCCAAGCGCGCCTGATAGTGGATGTATTGCATATGAAAACCCTGAAAAACTGGACCGTCGATACGCAGTCGGCGAATCATCTGGAACTGCTGGTAGATAATCAGCACCGCCTGTGCCTGTACGTGCTGGAAGAGAACCTGTTCCGCGTGCTGATCAAACGCAAAGGCGAGCTGGCGCTGGACCGCACCTGGAGTATCGCCCCGGAACAAGACGTGCCGTGGGAAGGCCGCCGTCGCGACGATGTCAGCGGCTTCACCTGCCCGGCCTGGACGCTGACGCAGCAGGACGACACGTTAACCGTAGCGACCGAACAGCTGCGCGTCACCGTCCACCAGCCGCTGTGGCTGGAGTGGCACTACCGCAATGAGGCGGGCGAGTGGCAGCCGCTGGTCAATGACCGCCCGACCAGCGCCTACCTGCTGAACGCCCACGGTGACGGCGTGGCGCACTATCTTAGCCGTCGTAAGGATGAACGTTTTTACGGTCTGGGTGAGAAAGCGGGTGATTTACAGCGCAACGGCAAACGCTATGAGATGCGTAACCTGGACGCGATGGGCTATAACGCGGCCAGCACCGATCCGCTTTACAAGCACATCCCGTTCACCCTCACCCGTCGCGATGACGTGAGCTACGGTCTGTTCTACGATAACCTGAGCAACTGCTGGCTGGATCTGGGTAACGAGATCGACAACTATCACACTGCCTACCGCCGCTGGCAGGCGGAAGCGGGCGATATTGACTACTACCTCTTCACCGGCAAGCGCGTGCTGGACGTGACCAAAGCCTTCGTGCGCCTGACGGGGAAAACGCTGTTCGGACCGAAATGGAGCCTGGGCTACAGCGGCTCGACCATGCACTACACCGACGCGCCGGACGCGCAAAACCAGCTGATGAACTTCATTCGCCTGTGCGATGAGCATGCCATTCCGTGCGACTCGTTCCAGCTCTCCTCCGGCTATACCTCGATTAACGGCAAGCGCTACGTCTTTAACTGGAACTACGACAAAGTGCCGCAGCCGAAGGTGATGAGCCAGGCGTTCCACGACGCGGGGCTGCGGCTTGCGGCCAACATCAAGCCGTGTCTGTTGCAGGATCATCCCCGCTACAGCGAAGTGGCGGAACGCGGCCTGTTCATTCGTGATTCAGAAACCGATGCGCCTGAACGTTCCAGCTTCTGGGATGACGAAGGATCGCATCTCGACTTCACTAACCCGCAGACGGTGCAGTGGTGGCAGAACGGCGTGACCACGCAGCTGCTGGAGATGGGCATCGACTCCACCTGGAACGACAACAACGAGTATGAAGTGTGGGACGGGGAAGCGCGCTGCTATGGCTTCGGCCAGGAGATCGCCATCAAGCACACTCGCCCGGTGATGCCGCTGCTGATGATGCGCGCCTCGCTGGAAGCGCAGCAGCGCTTTGCGCCGGAGAAACGTCCGTATCTTATCTCCCGCTCCGGCTGCGCCGGGATGCAGCGCTACGTTCAGACCTGGAGCGGCGACAACCGCACCAACTGGGACACCCTGCGCTACAACATCCGCATGGGGCTGGGCATGAGCCTGTCCGGACTGTTCAACGTCGGTCACGACGTTGGCGGTTTCTCCGGCGACAAGCCGGATGCCGAGCTGTTCGTGCGCTGGGTACAGAACGGCGTGATGCACCCGCGCTTTACCATTCACTCGTGGAACGATGACCACACCGTGAACGAGCCGTGGATGTACCCGGGCGTCACGCCTGCGATTCGCAGCGCCATTGAACTGCGCTACCGCCTGCTGCCGTACCTCTACACCCTGCTCTGGCAGGCGCACGCCGACGACGAGCCGATGCTGCGCCCGACCTTCCTCGATCATGAGCACGATGCGCAGACGTTTGAAGAGTGCGACGACTTCCTGCTGGGCCGTGACCTGCTGGTGGCCAGCGTCGTCGAAGCCGGGCAGCGCGAGCGCCGGGTCTGGCTGCCGGATAACGAAACGGGCTGGTATGATTTTTACACCCACGCGTGGTATGCAGGCGGACAATCCATCGTCCTCGATGCGCCGCTGGAAAAACTGCCGCTGCTGGTGCGCGCCGGAGCCGGTCTGCCGCTGAGCGAGCGCATCACGCATGTGAGTGCCGAAAAAGATACGACCCGCGAGCTGAAGCTGTTCCCGGTGAAAGGCGTGGGCACCACCGCCGGGCTGCTGTTTGAGGATGATGGCGAAAGCTGGGGCTACCAGAACGGCAATGCGCTGTGGGTGGAATGGGAGATGGTGTGCGACGGCGCAAGTATCAACCTGAAGGTGAATGCGCGCGGCGACTATCGTCCGGCATGGAAGGCGCTGAAGGTGTCATTACCGGCGGGGGAAAAACGTACGCTGCGGGTGAACGGGGTTGAAAGGAGTGAGTGGGTGCTCTGAACATTGCCGGGTGGCGGCTTCGCCTTACCCGGCCTACAAAGTCACCCGTAGGCCCGGTAAGCGAAGCGCCACCGGGCTTTTTTTTTAGCCGTCGATACCTTTGCTGCGCAGGTAATCTTCGTAGTTACCGGTGAAGTCCACCACGCGCTCTGGGGTAATTTCGATCACGCGGGTCGCCAGTGAGCTGACGAACTCACGGTCGTGAGAGACGAAGATCAGGGTGCCCTGATACATCTCCAGCGCCATGTTCAGCGACTCAATAGATTCCATATCCAGGTGGTTAGTCGGTTCGTCCATCACCAGAATATTCGGTTTTTCCATCATCAGCTTGCCGAACAGCATACGGCCCTTTTCACCACCGGAGAGCACTTTGGCGGGCTTTTTGATGTCGTCCTGGCTGAACAGCAGACGCCCCAGAATGCTGCGTACCGCCTGCTCGTCGTCGCCTTCCTGCTTCCACTGGCTCATCCAGTCGAAGACGGTCAGATCGTTTTCAAACTCATATTCATGGTCCTGCGCGTAGTAACCAATCTGCGCGTTTTCAGACCATTTCACGGTACCGTTGTCCGGTTGCAGTTCACCCACCAGGGTTTTCAGCATAGTGGATTTACCCACGCCGTTGGCGCCGAGGATGGCAATCTTCTCGCCCACTTCCAGCAGCAGGTTGAAGTTTTTGAACAGCGGGCCTTCATCGAAACCTTTGGTGAGGGCTTCCACTTCCAGCGCGTTACGGAACAGCTTCTTGTCCTGCTCGAAGCGGATGAACGGGTTCTGACGGCTGGAGGCTTTAACCTCTTCCAGCTTGATTTTGTCGATCTGACGGGCACGCGACGTTGCCTGGCGCGATTTAGAGGCGTTGGCGCTGAAGCGGCTGACGAAGGATTGCAGGTCCGCAATCTGCGCTTTCTTCTTGGCGTTATCCGCCAGCAGACGCTCACGCGCCTGGGTTGCCGCCGTCATGTACTCATCGTAGTTGCCCGGATAAACGCGCAGCTCGCCGTAATCCAGATCCGCCATGTGGGTACACACCATGTTCAGGAAGTGACGGTCGTGCGAGATGATGATCATGGTGCTGTCGCGATCGTTCAGCGTCTGCTCCAGCCAGCGGATGGTGTCGATGTCCAGGTTGTTCGTTGGTTCGTCGAGCAGCAGGATGTCCGGATTAGAGAACAGCGCCTGCGCCAGCAGCACACGCAGCTTCCAGCCTGGCGCGACTTCGCTCATCGGGCCGTAATGCTGTTCAACCGGAATACCCACGCCCAGCAGCAGTTCGCCCGCACGCGCTTCCGCAGAGTAGCCGTCCATTTCGCCGTATTGCGTTTCCAGGTCGGCCACTTTGTAACCGTCTTCTTCGCTCATCTCAGCGAGACCGTAGATACGATCGCGCTCCTGCTTCACTTCCCACAGCTCCGCGTGCCCCATGATCACGGTGTCGAGCACGGTGAACTCTTCGAAGGCGAACTGATCCTGACGCAGCTTACCGATGCGCTCGTTAGGGTCGAGCGACACGTTACCGAGCGTTGGCTCCAGGTCACCGCCGAGGATCTTCATAAAGGTGGATTTTCCGCTACCGTTGGCACCAATCAGGCCGTAACGGTTGCCGCCGCCAAATTTGACGGAAATGTTTTCGAACAGCGGCTTACTGCCAAACTGCATAGTGACGTTGCTGGTAACTAACACGGAGAGATTCCTGCGAAAAGTGTGATAAACGCGGCATTATGCCACAATTCCGAATTGAGATCCCGTGTTGCGGTAATCCACTAAACTTTAACAAAATCGAAAAAAATGTGATTTCGTACACATCTGAATTCCCAGTTAACGGGAATGCACATATAATGCGCTCCCATTACCGATTCAGACTTATCAACTCATCGCCAGAATGGCTTAGATACCTCGCATAACATGAACATGAAATTAACAACGCTTTTTGCGGCGGCGTTAGCCGTAGTAGGTTTTTGTAAGACCGCGTCTGCGGTGACGTATCCCCTGCCGACAGACGGAAGCCGTCTGGTGGGTGAAAACCAGGTGGTGACGGTGCCGGAAGGTAACACGCAGCCGCTGGAATACTTCGCGGCGCAGTATCAGCTCGGCCTGTCTAACATGCTGGAAGCGAACCCGGGCGTTGACCCGTATCTGCCGAAAGCGGGTACCGTACTCAACATTCCACAGCAGCTGATCCTGCCGGATACCGTGCACGAAGGTATCGTGATTAACAGCGCCGAAATGCGTCTGTATTACTACCCGAAAGGCACCAACACCGTGATCGTGCTGCCTATCGGTATCGGTCAGTTGGGTAAAGACACCCCGCTGAACTGGACCACCAAAGTGGAGCGTAAGAAAGCGGGCCCAACCTGGACGCCGACCGCCAAAATGCACGCTGAATACATTGCTGCCGGCGAACCGCTGCCGGCCGTTGTGCCTGCTGGCCCGGATAACCCGATGGGTCTGTACGCGCTGTACATTGGTCGTCTGTATGCCATCCACGGTACTAACGCCAACTTCGGTATCGGCCTGCGCGTAAGCCACGGCTGCGTGCGTCTGCGTAATGAAGACATCAAATTCCTGTTCGATAACGTGCCGGTCGGTACGCGCGTGCAGTTCATTAACGAACCGGTGAAAGCGACGTCAGAGCCGGACGGCAGCCGTTACATTGAAGTGCATAACCCGCTGTCCACCAGCGAAGATCAGATCAACAACAACGAAATCGTACCGATTAAGCTGACCAGCGCGGTGCAGTCCGTCACCTCTCAGGCGGATGTTGACACGACCATCGTTGACCAGGCGATTCAGAACCGTTCCGGTATGCCGGTGCGTCTGAACTAATCGTGATTATTTAAAAAGCGGGCCGCGAGGCCCGCTTTTTTTTATCCGTTATTCACGATAACGATGCCGCCATGGTCATAGCGATAGTGACAATGGGCGTACTCGAGCGGCGTACCATCTTCCAGATAGATCACCTGCTCTACCTCCAGCACCGGGTCGGTTGGCTCGCAGACAAGGTGCTGCATATCCAGCTCACTGGGCTTCAGCGCCCGCACCACCCGATACGATCCCATGATCTTCAGCCCCAGCGTCTCCTGCACATACCGGAATACCGAACTTTCAAGATGGGTTTTGTTCAGACCAGGCACCAGATTGAGCGGCATTACCGTGGCGTCCAGAGACATCGGCTCACCGTTGAGTAAACGCAGACGGATAAAGTCATAGATCGGCGTATCCGGATTTATCATCAGCGATGCCTGCTCTTTCTCGTTCGGGAAGCGCAGCTCGAAGTGCACCACCTGGCTCGTCACCGTGCCTAAATGTTCCCAGGTTTTGGTCGCCCCGAAGTAGTCGCTGCCGGAGAGATCCCACTGGGAAAGCTGGAGGAAATTTTTGCGGATGAACGTGCCCTGCCCCTGTCGGGTGTAGACCAGCCCTTCGACAATCAGCTGACGCATTGCCTGCTGAATGGTCATCCGGCTGGTGCTAAACTCCGCCGCCAGCGCGAACTGGTCCGGCAGCGGTTCATTGGCGGCGTACTGCTGGGTAATAATACGTTTCTTGATTTCCCGCGCTATGGTGATGTACTTCGCCGCCATCGTCCTTCCTTACCGTTAGTTTTCTATCCCGCTGTTTTTCAACGCCACTCGCTCGGCAATCTTGAGGAAAGGCAGGTAGAAGAATACACCAAATACGATGATTGCCAACTGCACCACCACCGCCCGCCAGTCCCCCGCCGTCGCCAGCCAGGCGCTGAGGATCGGCGGTGTCGTCCACGGGATCATCACCACGCAACGCGACATGAGCCCCAGCGTGGTACAGAGCCAGGCAAAGTAAATCCCGATGGCGGGCAGCAGCACAAACGGGATCATCAGCGGCAGGTTAAAGACTATTGGCAGGCCGAAAATCACCGGCTCGTTGATATTAAACAGACCCGGCGCCAGCGACAGACGCGCCACCTGCTTCGCTGATTTCTGTCTTGAGAAGATGAAGATAGCGATCAGCAATGAGATTGTGCTGCCCGTCCCGCCCACCATGCCAAAAGTCGGCACAAAGATGTTGTTGATGATGTGCGGGATCGGCTGGCCGTTGGCGAAGGCCAGCATATTCTCATTGGTATTGATCAGCAGGAACGGCTCCAGCACCACGCTGTTGACCACCGACTGATGAATACCGAGCGTGAACAGGAAGTTACCGAAACTGTAAATGAAGATCGTCCCGGGCAGGCTGGTGTTGATCAGCCGCAGCGGCTGCTGAATAAATGTCGTAATGAGATGGATCAGATCCGTGTGCAGCACGTTCGCCAGTATGGCCGCCAGCACCGCAAACAGGGAGAGCGTGAGGATCGTCGGGATCAGCGCGGTAAAGGATTTGCTCACCGCTGGCGGTACGTTCTCCCCCAGCGAAATGTGCAGCGCCTTCAGCCGTGAAATGGCGATAAACAGCTCGGTTGAGAGCAACCCAATCAGCACCCCGGCGAAAATCCCGGTGGAGCCAATATTGGCGAACGTCAGCACCTGGGTGACGTTCACCGTGGCGTCGCTGCCGACGGGGGTAATCTGTAAGCGCATCGGCATCATGATGATGAAACTGCTGACGGCGATAACCACTGCCGAGACCGGATTGTCGAAATCTTTGTTGCGCGCCAGCGACCAGGCGATCATCGGCGCCAGCAGCAGCGCGGCGATGTTCAGCGTGCCGTTGATGATCGCCTCGCCCCACACCTTAAACTGCGTGAGCGTGTCGCCCGCAAAAATCCACGGGAACACCACGTTATTCACCAGCACCGCCAGACCGGCAAGGATGAAAATCGGCATTACCGTGGCGAAGGCATCGCGCAGGGATCGCAGGTGCACCTGGTTTGCCAGGCGCGCCGAGAACTCAACAAATTTATCGACAAAAGACTGCATGTGCGGTGTTATTTTTGTTTCAGACATAGCGGAGTGTTCCCATCAATCAGTCACAAAAACGGCCCGGCAGCGTACGGCTTACATCTCGCGTCCGTTGGTATGGATAACCTGTTTCAACCACGCGTAGCTCTTCTTCGGCACGCGCTTCAGGTCTTTCAGGTCGTGATTTTCACGGTTGACGTAGACCACGCCGTAGCGCTTACGCATGTCGCCCTGGGAGCTGAGAATGTCAATCAACCCCCAGCCGAGATAGCCCATCACCTCTGCCCCGTCCTCGAACATCGCCTCTTTCATGGCCTCGATATGCGCCCGGTGGTAGTCGATGCGGTAGGTGTCTTCTATCGGGTTTATGCCGTCCCAGGACTCAATCACCCCAATACCGTTTTCAATCGGGAATACCGGCATCCGCCAGTCGTTGGCATAGCGGGTGATGATGGTGCGAAAGCCCAGCGGATCGATCTGCCAGTTCCACTCGGTGGCCTTCAGGTACGGATTGTTTTTCTCGCCGTGCAGCAGGTAATAGTTAACCGGCGTGCCTTCCGGGATGGCATCGCTGTCCAGCGTTTTGCTGGCGTAGTAGCTGAAGGCCATAAAGTCGTTCTTCGTGCGCGCAAACAGCGCGAGATCGTCTGCGCGGTAGATATCGCCGAAGCCTTCCTGCTCCACCACCGCCATCACCGCCGGGCTGTAGCCCTGGCCCGCGAAGACGCGCAGCAGGTTCTGGTTGAGGAATTCGTCGTACTGCTGGGCGCAGAAGATATCGCGCGGTTTGCAGGTGGCCGGATAAATCAGCTGGTGCGCCAGCATGCCGCCCATCAGCTTGCCCGGCTTAGTCTGGTGCAGGTATTCGGTCAGTGTCATGTGCGCCACCATCGCATGGTGCTGAAGCTCATACAGCTCGCGCAGGGTTTGCTCGCCTTTCATGTAACCGGAAATGCGGAACGCTTCCGGCATATGGAAAATGTTCTGCTCGTTGAAGGTCAGCCAGTACTTCACCCGGTCACCGAAGCAGTCGATCATCTTTTTGCCGTAGCGGATAAAGGCCTCCACCACGCGGTGATCGTTAAAGCCGTTGTACTCCTGCGCCAGCGCCAGCGGCATATCGAAGTGGTAGAGACAGACCATCGGCTCGATACCGCGGGCGAGCAGATCGTCAATAAAGCGGTCGTAAAACGCGATGCCTTCGTCGTTGAACTCGCCGTCACCCTGCGGGCAGACGCGGCTCCAGGAGATCTGGAAACGGTAGCAGTTCATGCCCAGATCCTGCATCAGATCGAAATCTTCCCGGTAGCGGTGGTAGGAGTCGGTCGCCACTTTCCAGTCAGAGATGTTCTCCCCGGCTTCCCGAATGTCGTACACCGACATCCCCTTCCCGCCCTCATTCCATGCCCCTTCCGTCTGCATGCTGGATACCGAGTTGCCCCATAAAAAGTTGGCTGGCAGTGATTTGTTCATGGTCGCTCCCTATATGACTAGTCATTTAAATTTCATGACTAGTCATATAGGCGAAGATGAAATTTCGATCAAAGGTGTGGATCGTTTTTTGTGAGGTGGGTTGAAATAAAGACCAGAGTTAGTAGCCCCGGTAAGCGAAGCGCCACCGGGGAAAAGGAAGGTTACTGCTGCGCGAGCTGGCTACGACGGTATTCTCCCTGCCGCTCAAGCATCCAGCCCGGATATTCACGCGGCAGCGCGCTGACGGTATCCAGCTGTTTAAGCTCGTCTTCGCTTAAGCGGATCCCGGTGGCGGCAATATTATCGTCCAGCTGATCGACGCGTTTCGCACCAATAATGACACTGGTCACCGCTTTCTGGTGCAGCAGCCACGCCAGCGCGATTTGCGCCACGGAAACGCCTTTACTTTCGGCGATGATACGCATCACGTCCACGCAGTCGAAGGCGCGATCCTTATTCACCGGCGGGAAGTCGAACGCCAGGCGACGACTACCGGCCGCGCTCTGCCCGTCGCGATCGTATTTTCCGCTCAGCAGACCACCCGCCAGCGGGCTCCATACCATCAATCCAACGCCTTCGCTCTGCATCATCGGCACCAGTTCGCGCTCAAGATCGCGCCCGGCGATGGTGTAGTACGCCTGCAATGAGGCAAAACGCGCCAGCCCCAGACGCTCAGAGATGCCGAGCGCTTTGGCAATCTGCCATGCCGCCCAGTTCGAGACGCCGATATAGCGCACGTGACCGTGCTGCACAAGATTATCCAGCGCGTAAAGCGTCTCCTCGATGGGGGTAGCGGGGTCGAAACCGTGCAGCTGATAGAGATCGATATGATCCAGCTGCAAGCGACGCAGGCTCTCCTTCACGCCGCTGATGATGTGATAGCGCGAGCTACCGCGCGAGTTCACCCCCGCAGTGCCGGTTTCACCGAACACCTTGGTGGCAACGACCACGTTTTCGCGCGGAATTTTCAGGTTCTTCAGCGCCTGCCCGGTGATCTCCTCCGAACGCCCTTCCGAGTAAACGTCGGCGGTGTCGATAAAGTTGATCCCGGCATCCAGCGCGCGGCCCACCAGCTGCTCGGCCTCGTTTTGCTGAAGCTGACCAATTTTGCCCCACATGCCGCCTTCACCGCCGAAGGTCATGGTGCCGAGGCAGAGTTCAGAAACAAACAGTCCGGTATTGCCCAGTTTTTGATAACGCATAACGCTTTCCTCGCATGTCGATTGGGTGTCTGTTAGTTATACCCGCCCCCCAGCCATCGCGAATGTGGCGTTCCTGTCCGTTTCTTGCCCAATCCTCTGAATCTATCCGCGCGGGGCGTCGCCAAAGACGCTGTAGTCTGGCAGCCGCACCTGCTGATACGGCTCCCAACCGCCGCCGAGGGCTTTGTAGAGCGCCACCAGGTCAAGCGCGCTCTGCACCTGCGCCTGCGCCCGCTGCTGTTCGGCCTGAGCGAGCTGGCGCTGGGCGTCCAGCACGTCAATAAAGCTGGCGATCCCCTGCCGATAGCTGTCGCTGGCGAGATCAAAAGCGTTTTGCAGCGCGTCGATAGTTTTCGCCAGGCCCGCTTCACGCTGCTGGTCGGTGCGATAGCTCACCAGCGCGTTTTCAACGTCGCCGAGCGCCGTCAGCACCGTCTGACGATAGTCCAGCACTGCCGCCCCCTGCTGCGCACGCGCCACCTTGACGCTGGAGACCAGCCGACCGCCCTGGAAGATGGGTATGGAAACCTGCGGGCCAAAGCTGTAGAAGTGGCTGCTCCAGTCGGTCAGCCAGTTAGATTCGCTGTTGCGCAGGCCAAACTGTCCGGAGAGGGTAAAGCTCGGGAACAGCTCTGCCACCGAGACGCCAATCTGCGCCGTGGCGGCATGGAGATTCGCCTCGGCTTCGCGCACGTCCGGGCGACGGCGTGCGAGGGTGGACGGAATACCGGTCTGCACAATATCCGGCAGGGCAGGCATCAGCTGCACGGATTGCAGTTCGGCATCCAGCGCGCCCGGCGGCTTACCAAGGAGGATCGCCAGCCCGTTCATCGCCTGGCGTTCCTGCGCCTGATACTGCGGCAGCTGGGCTTCAAGATTGCCCAGCTGCGCCCGGGCATTTTCCACGTCCATCTGCGGCGACAGCCCGCCCCGCTGGCGGCTTTCGGTCAGATCCAGCGTCTGCTGCGCGCTTTCAATTTGCGTATTAAGCGTGGCAATGATGCTCTGCGCCCCACGCAGCTGTAGCCACGCCCGCGCCACTTCGGCTTCCAGCGAGACCAGCGCATCGTTACGCTGCTCGATCGCCGCCCGCTGCTGCGCCTCGGCCGCTTCTACCTGACGGCGCACCTTGCCCCACAGGTCGATTTCCCACTGGGCGTCGAAGCTGCCCTGATAGAGGTTAATCGGCTGCGTCAGCGGGCCTAACGCGCCCCGCAGTTCAGGATCGACATTATTCAACTGGTCGTACACGCCGTGGGATTTCAGCTCCCCTTCCAGCCCAAGCTGCTGGCGCGTCGCCTGCACATTGCCATTCACCGACGGGAAAAACGCCCCGCCGGCCTGGTTAATCTGTTCGCGCGCGCCGGCAATGCGTAATACCGTTTGCTGTAGCGTCAGATTCCCGGCGATGGCGCGTTCAATCAGGCTGTCGAGCTGCGGCGAGCCGAAGGTTTTCCACCAGCGCGGGTTAGTGGCCGCGGAGGAAGTTTGCGATTTCACCGCGCTGTCGCCCTTATCGTTCCAGTGCGTGGTAGCGGGCGGTGCTGGCTGTTGGTAGTCCGGCCCGACGGCGCAGCCCACCAGCAGCATCATTATCATCAGAGGGTGTAAACGTCTGTGTATCATCAGTGTGCTCCTGCACTCCCCTCGCTCTTAACCGGCGAGAGCAACAAACAAAACGGAATCAGTAATAGGGCTACCGCGCTCAGAATGGTAAAGACGTCGATGTAGGCCAGAAAGCGCGACTGCTCGATCATCGTCTGGTACATCCGCCCGGTGGCAATGCCGGTCGGATCGCCCACCTGAGTGGTGAAGTTCTGGATCGCCTGGGCGCTTTCGCGTATCGCCAGCTGGAACTGCTCATTAAACGGCGAAGCGTGGTAAGCCAGATGCGCGCTGTGCGCCTGCGAGCGCTCGGTGATCGCCGCCGTCGAGAGCGAAATCCCAATCGAACCCGCCACGTTGCGGAACATGGTAAACAGCGCCGCCGCGTCGGCGTTAAGCCGCCTCGGGATCGAGATAAAGGCGATGGTGGTCAGCGGCACAAACAGGAACCCCAGCCCTATCGACTGCGCGCTGCGGAACAGCACCAGCGTTTCGAAGTCGATATCCGGCGTCAGCGTGCGGGACCAGAAGAACGACACCGCCAGGCAGGTAAAGCCGAAGGCGATGATCCAGCGCGTCTGCACCACCGGCATCAGCTTCAGCACCAGCGGGATGGTCAGCACAATCAGCACCGCGCCGGGCGAGAGCACCAGCCCGGACCAGGTGGCGGTATAGCCCAAATCCTGCTGCGCCAGCTGCGGAATAACCACCGAACTGCCGTACAGGATCATCGCCATCCCCGCCATCAGCAGGCTGGAGATCGCAAAGTTGCGATCCTTCATGCAGTGCAGATCCACCACCGACTTTCTGGCATACATCAGCCAGTAGATCGCGCCGATAATGCCAACCAGCGTCAGTACCGCGAAGGTGCGGATAAAGTTCGAATAGAACCAGTCATCATCTTCGCCCCGGTCGAGCATCACCTGCAAACAGCCAAGACCGAGGGCGATCAGGCCGATCCCCGTCCAGTCGACGGTGAGCTTCTCTTCCGACTTTTTCTCCCACGGCGGATCTTCCAGCAGCTGATAGATAGCCAGCACCGTCACAATCCCTACCGGGATATTGATAAAGAACACCCAGCGCCAGGAGTAGTTATCGGTGATCCAGCCCCCCAGCGTGGGGCCGAGTACCGGCGCAACGATAATGGCAATGGATGAAAGGCCAAAGGCTTTGCCCCTGTCCTCCGGCTTGAAGTAGTCGAGTAGCACCGACTGCTGGGTGGGCTGCAACCCGCCGCCAAAGAAGCCCTGCATCACGCGGAACAGGATGATTTGCCATAGCTCGGTGGCGATGCCGCACAGGAACGAGCAGATGGTGAACATCACAATGCAGATCAGGAAGAACTGCTTGCGGCCAAACAGACGGCTCAGAAAAGCCGAAATCGGCAGCACGATGCCGTTCGCCACCAGGTAGCTGGTGAGCACCCAGGTGGATTCGTCATAGCTGGCCGAGAGCGACCCTGCGACGTGGGGCAGCGCCACGTTGACGATGGTGGTGTCCAGAATTTCCATAAACACCGCCAGGGTGACCACAATCGCCACCGCCCACGGGTTACTGGCGGGCTTCCAGTTATCGTGGCTGTGATCCGTCATTCCACGGTGACCTTCGGTTCAACCGACAGCCCCAGCGGCAGCGGCTTGTTCGGATCCAGCCCTTTATCAATGACGATTTTCACCGGCACGCGCTGAACGATCTTCACAAAGTTACCGGTGGCGTTTTCCGACGGGAAGGCGGAGAAGCGCGAGCCGCTGCCCTGCTGGATGCTGTCGATATGGCCTTCCAGCTCCATATCCGGCCAGGCATCGACGGACACGGTCACTTTGTCGCCCGGCTTCATGCGCTCAAGCTGCGACTCCTTGAAGTTCGCCACCACCCACACGTTCGGGGAAACCAGCGAGAACAGCGCCGTACCTGCCTGCACCAGCGTACCGGGCTGGACGTTGCGTTTGGTGACAAAACCGTCGAACGGGGCGCGGACTTCGGTATAAGAGAGGTTCAGGTTGGCGGTTTCCAGCTGCGCTCTGGCCTGATCGACCTGCCGTTCGCGGGCTTCGACGTTGGTCTCCTGCTGGCGGATTTGCAGCTGAACCTGCTCCGCCACTTCCAGCTGCGCCTGCGCGCTGGCCAGACCCGCCTGGGCACTCCTCAGTTGAGCGTTCGCGGCATCGATACTTTGTTGCGTGGTCGCGCGCGGGTCAACGCCGCGCTGACGGCGGTACTCCGCCTGCGCGTTGGCCATATCCGCCTGGGCTTTCAGTACCTGGGCTTTGGCTTCATCGCGCTGAGCGGGATATTGCACCTTCGAGAGCGCCAGCTGCGCCTGCGCCTGATGCAACTGCGCAACCGCCAGCCCAAGCTGGGCCTGGGCCTGATCGCGCTGGGCGGTGGTATCACGCGGATCGATCACCACCAGCACATCCCCTTTCTTCACGCGCTGGTTATCCCGCACGCGAAGTTCGGTGACGTAGCCTGCCGTTTTTGGGGCAATGGTCACTACGTCGCCGTCGGTGAAGGCGTCGTCGGTGGTCTCTTCGTTACGGGTTAAAAACCACCAGACCAGCGCCACAATCACCATCACGATGACCACGATGCCAAGGATAATTAACGGTTTTTTCCCCGGGCGCTTGCGCTCGTTATTGTTTTGATCCTGCTTGTCAGCAGGTGGGTTTTGATCTTCTGCCATAGTTCAGCAACAGTCCTGTCAGTGAGCGGCATCACACTATGCCGTTCACTAAAGCTAGGACGTTGCTATACATTTGCCAGGAAAAACTGACAAATTGCGCACTATATGAGAAGGAATAGTCCGAAACCGACCGCCGCTGACCAGAGCAGCATCGGGATTGACCATAAATGGAAGCGCCACCAGATGCGGCGATCGTTGGCCATCCGCAGGGCGATGAGGTTGGCCAGCGAGCCAGGCAGCAGCCCAAAGCCGCCGACGTTGACCGCCCACGCCAGCAGTACCGTTGGGGGAACATAGTTAAGCAGCAAAATGGTGGACGGCACGTTACTGATCACCTGCGAGAGACCAATCGCCGTCAGCCATAATCCCGGCTGTGACAGACCGCTGACGCTATGGAGAACGTTCTGCAATACAGGGAGCTGGATCAGGAGATGGACGTCAATAAACATCGCCATAAACACCAGCAGCAGCGTCCAGTCAACGCTCACCAGCACCCGCCGGGCGAGGAACAGGAAGCCGCACGCCACCAGCAGCGCGCCCGCCAGCGCCTGGTTTAACTCCAGCGCGATAAGGAAAACGATATACAGCCCCAGGCAGCTCCAGACGAGACGCGGCTGCCACTGGGGGCCGGTTGTACCGCTGTGGTACTGCAACGATTTATTCGGGAAAGCAAACCAGCCCACCGCCAGCAGCGACGCCACGATCGCCAGCGCCAGCGGCGCCATCTGCCCGGTAAACGCGGTAAACGACAGGCCGGAGCGTCCCCACAGCAGAATGTTCTGCGGGTTACCGATAGGCGTGAGCAGCGAGCCCGCATTGACGGCCAGCGCTTCAAAGATAATCAGACGGGTAACCGGTATTTCGCACAGCTTACGCAGCGTGAGCGTAAGCGGCACCACGATAAAAAGCGCCACGTCATTAGTGAGAAACGTCGACAACAGCGCCGCCGAAAAGACCATAAACAGGGCCAGCTTGCGCTCGGTGGCGAAGCGGCGCACCATTTTGCGCCCCAGCACGTCAAAATAGCCGCTCAGCTCCACGCCTTTGGTGAGCATCATCAAACCGCTCAGAGTAATAATGGTGCGCCAGTCTATGGCCGCCGGCCAGGTGTGCGGCGTGAAGGGCACAAAGACGCTGAGCCCAACGCCAGTGATCAGTAAAAGATGGAAAAAGCGATCGCGTTTCAGGGCCTGCAAGCCGGGGATGTTCATTCAGCGGAGGGACCGTATTTGAGCGTAAACTCGCGGAACTTCAACAGCGTCTCTTCACTGACGTGGTGTTCCATACCTTCGGCATCCCGACGGGCAATTTCCGGGCTGACGCCCAGCACCAGTAAAAAATTCTCGACGATCTGGTGTCGCTCGCGGCTCTCCTGCGCCAGCTTCTCGCCCTCAGCGGTGAGAAACACCCCGCGCCAGGGGATCATTTCGATCAGCCCGACCGACGCCAGACGTTTTAACATTTTGGCAACGGTTGGCTGCGACACCCCCAGGCGTGCGGCCATATCCACCTGGCGCGCTTCTCCAACCTCACGGATCAGATCAGAGATCAGTTCGACATAATCATCAATCAGCTCCCGGCGGTGCGCCTCACGCACCTGGCGGAAGCCTTCCACATGCTCTTCAACGTTCACCAGTTGCGTCGTTTTTTTTGTTGTTGGCTTACCTGCGCGACGGTTCATTGTGCTTCCTCAATGGGGTTGACGCTTCCAGCGCCCTGTAACGGAGCGCACATTGTAAACCATAGCTCTACAAGCACAAAAAATTAACGAATTAGCCATAGCTATACAATATAGCCTGTGCTATATCTGTATGTAATGCAGTCACCCTTCACGGATCGAAGGGATCATGAATCAGGAGGTCTTATGAATGAATTCAAGAGGTGTATGAACGTGTTTACCCACTCTCCTTTTAAAGTGCGCCTGATGCTGTTGAACATGCTGTGCGATATGTTTAACGCCAAACCGCAGCAGGACGACAATTCTTCCCACTAAGCGGCGTCGCGGTACGCCGCTTCATTTTCCCGTCACACTTACGTTGTAAACTGGCCTGTTCCCGATTATTTTTGCGGATTTGCAGCCCCCTTCGCAAAACATCTGTTTAGCAACTGTTGACCTTAATTCACGCTCGCACTATCTTCTTGCAGCCCTGCACAATTTGCGGCTCGCTGAAGCGGACCTCTCATTCCCTTTCCACGCACTGTCCGGCAGGCTTTGACCCTTGACGCCAGGGTGAGCACATGGCGTTTTCGTGATAGTGATCTATGAACGTAACCCTGATTGATACACTTGTTACCCGCAGCCGGGCCTTAAGCCCGTGGACGGGATTCTATTTTTTGCAATCGCTGTTGATTAACTTTGCTCTTGGCTACCCCTTTAGCCTGCTTTATGCCGTCGGATTCACCTGTATTCTTCACCTGCTCTGGCGAAGCGCACCGCGCGTGCAGAAAATGCTTATCGGGATCTGTTGTCTGATTGCTGCCGCCTATTTCCCGTTTGGCCAGGCCTATGGCGCGCCGAACTTTAATACTCTGCTGGCGCTCCACTCCACCAATATGGAAGAGTCCACAGAGATCCTGACGATCTTTCCGTGGTACAACTACGTGGTTGGCCTTTTCATTTTTGCCCTCGGCGTGATTGCGGTTCGTCGTAAGCCCGTCGGGAAAAAGGCATGGGGTAAAATTGAAAGCCTGTGCCTGGCCTTTAGCGTGGTGACGTTTTTTGTTGCACCGGTACAAAATCTGGCCTGGGGCGGCGTGTTTAAGCTTAAAGATACCGGGTATCCGGTGTTTCGCTTCGTCAAAGACGTGGTGGTGAATAACGAGGAAGTGCTCGACGAGCAGGCGCGTATGGCCGAGCTTTCCACCATGAAAGATACCTGGAACGTGCTGGCGGTGAAACCGAAGTATCACACTTACGTGGTGGTGATCGGGGAAAGCGCGCGTCGCGATGCGCTCGGCGCGTTTGGCGGTCACTGGGATAACACGCCGTTTGCCAGCGCCGTTAACGGTACGCTGTTTACCGACTACGTGGCGGCCAGCGGCTCGACGCAGAAATCACTCGGTCTGACGCTCAACCGCGTGGTGGATGGAAAACCGCAGTTTCAGGATAATTTTGTCACCCTGGCCAACCGGGCAGGTTTTCAGACATGGTGGTTCTCTAACCAGGGACAGATCGGCGAGTATGATACCGCCATCGCCAGCATCGCGAAGCGTGCCGACGAGGTACAGTTCCTGAAAAGCGGTGATTTCGAAGCCGATAAAAACACAAAAGATGAAGCGTTGCTAAAAATGACGGCGCAGGTCTTTGCTACTCAGCGCACCCAGCCGCAGCTGATTGTCCTGCACCTGATGGGGTCACACCCGCAGGCATGCGATCGTACCGGGGGAAAATATGCGGAGTTTGTGCAATCCAAAGAGACCTCGTGTTATCTCTACACCATGACGCAAACCGACGATCTGCTCAGCAAGCTGTACGCACAGCTGCGCAACAGCGGCGACAGCTTCTCGATGGTCTATTTCTCTGACCACGGCCTGGCGTTTAAGGAGCGCGGTAAAGAGGTGCAGTATCTGGCCCACGATGACAAGTTCCAGCAGAACTTCCAGGTACCGTTTATGGTGCTGTCGAGTGATGACAAAACGCATCGCATCATCAAAGCGCGCCGTTCCGCGAACGATTTCCTGAAATTCTTCTCACAGTGGACGGGGATTAAGGCGAAAGAGATAAAAAATGATTACCCGTTTATCTCCGGGAAGAAGGGCCCGCCAGTTTACATTACCAACTTTAAGTTACAGAAAGTCGACTATAACCATCTTGGGACGGATATTTTCGATATTAAGAGTAAGTAATTTCTGCCGTTTCGTGCGGACGGATGCCTTCACTTTGGCTCTCTCCCACGGAGAGAGGGTACAAATAAAAAAAATCCGCCTCAAAGGGCGGATTTTTTACTGGCTCACCGAAGTGATTAGAAGCGGTAACCTACGCCCGCGATCCAGGTGCCAACGTCAACGTTGCGGATACGGCTCTGCTCATAGGAGAAGTCCAGAGCAACGTTTTCGATTGGGTTGAACTGCATACCTGCGCCATAGGAGAAACCATAGTCGCTGTTGCTTGCAGTACGGTTCAGACCCTGGTTTTCGGTCTGCTGGAATTTACCGTAGCCAACACCTACAACACCGTAGATGCTTGCCCAGTCATTCAGGCGGTAAGCAGGACCCGCGGTGATGCCGTAGTACTGACCTTTATTGTAAGAGCCATTTTCAGTACGATCTTTCTCGGTGTAAGTGAAAGAACCGATCACACCCAGCGGGTTGTTGTCTTGCTCATAACGGTACTTCAGGTTGAAACCGTTGGTTTTGTTCATCACGCCCTGCATATCGCTCTGAGCGTAACCACCAGTTACAGTAGAAGTTGCCGCTACAGCGGTACCTGCGGAAACAGCCAGAACAGCTGCCAGTGCTGAAAGACATGCAATTTTTTTCATAACCACCTCAAATGTGCTTCAAGTAAGTCCGTAAGTTTTAAATATATCAAAAAATTCTGTAAAACTCTTTGTCATTCACGATGTCTAATGCGACCTTTCCTGTAACAGAACATTTCCAGCACCAGCTATCTCGTTCAAATAACTCCAGATTTTCACCTGTAAATGCTAATAGTGCGCGTCATCGCCATTTAGTTCATCCAGATTATTCCTAATCTTCAGGCGATAAAATCATCAACGTTTTCTCATTTTACGGATTTTCCCTGGATTTTTTTCAACAGTAGCTCAACCGTTGCAGCTTATTTCCATTACACTGCGACTTTTACCTCATTTGACATAAATTGACAGGAGAAAGGATGCCAGGTTTACCTCGTAAATCGTCGGTCTGGATGCCGGTGGCAGTCATACTTATCGCGATGATGTCCATACAAAGCGGCGCGTCGCTGGCAAAATCGCTGTTTCCGCTGGTTGGTGCGCCCGGCGTCACGGCGCTGCGTATCGCATTAGGCACCCTGATCCTCGTGGTTGTCTTTAAACCCTGGCGGCTACGGTTTAAAAAGGAGCAGCGACTGCCTCTGCTTTTTTATGGGCTGGCGCTGGGAGGGATGAACTACATGTTCTATCTCTCTATTCAGACGATCCCGCTGGGGATCGCGGTCGCGCTTGAATTTACCGGCCCGCTGGCGGTTGCCCTCTTCTCTTCTCGTCGTCCGGTAGACTTTATCTGGGTCATACTGGCCGTGCTGGGGCTATGGTTCCTGCTGCCGCTCGGGCAAAGCGTTTCACAAGTCGATCTGACCGGGGCAGCTCTGGCGCTGGGCGCGGGGGCGTGCTGGGCGGTGTATATTCTCACTGGCCAGCGTGCGGGCGAAGAGCACGGCCCCGCGACGGTCGCCTTAGGCTCGCTGATTGCCGCCGTTATCTTTGTCCCGATCGGAATGGCACAAGCGACGGACTCAATATGGCAATGGTCAATCCTGCCGGTTGGGCTGGCGGTTGCCATTCTCTCTACGGCGCTGCCCTACTCTCTGGAGATGATCGCCCTGACGCGCCTGCCCACGCGCATTTTTGGTACGCTTATGAGCATGGAGCCCGCGCTGGCCGCCATCTCAGGAATGATTTTCCTCGGTGAGACCCTGACCCTGGTACAAACGCTGGCGCTCTGTTCCATTATCGCGGCGTCAATGGGCTCCACCCTGACCATGCGTCCGGAACCTAAAGTGCAAAAAATCGACCTCAACTAAGCCTTAAATTCTGCATGGCTAACCCGCCATGCAGAATATACGTCTCGTCAGTAGTTCAAATAATTTCTTACAAACTCTCTTATATTGCCAAAATATTTCAGCTGCCCGCCTTCCCGGAGAGTGAATTAAGATTGATCTGTATCAACTTAAATAAACCACTTACTTTTCAAACAGTTGATAATACAAGCCTCCTTTCGCTATTAAACCAATAGGCAGAGCCAAACCGCAGAGAAAAAATCCGGTGCTATACTTAGTTCCGTAATTACCTGGGACACAAACATCAAGAGGATATGAGATTATGAGTACCGCTAAACTGGTGAAAACGAAAGCGTCTAATCTGCTTTATACCCGTAACGATGTATCGGATAGCGATAAAAAAGCGACCATTGAGCTGCTGAATCGCCAGGTGGTCCAGTTCATCGATCTTTCGCTGATCACCAAACAGGCTCACTGGAATATGCGCGGTGCAAACTTTATTGCCGTTCATGAAATGCTGGATGGCTTCCGCACAGCACTGGTGACTCACCTGGATACCATGGCCGAACGCGCCGTACAGCTGGGTGGCGTGGCACTGGGTACCACACAGGTGATCAACAGCAAAACGCCACTGAAAAGCTATCCGCTGGATATCCATACCGTTCAGGATCACCTGAAAGAGCTGGCGGATCGTTATGCGATTGTGGCGAACGATGTTCGTAAAGCGATTGGCGAAGCCAAAGACGAAGATACCGCTGATATCTTCACTGCCGCATCACGCGACCTGGATCAGTTCCTGTGGTTCATTGAGTCCAACATCGAATAATCCCTGCGGATTTTCCGAATAACCCTCGCCCCTGGCGGGGGTTTTGCACATTTATGGTGCGCACTTTTGCCCGCAACGGCCGCAAAAGTGAATAAAATGTAATAATCACCTCACACAACCGTTAACGGAAGATTGTTTTTTCGTCAGATTCTGCGCTAAATATCCCCCTGTCAGAAGACCTTAACGAAGCGCACCAAAACGGTGCTCCATTCTGGTGCAACCTGACAGAATTGCCACGCTTTTTGTGCAATGCGTGACATCATCCCCTTTGCAAAACAACAGCTTGTAAAACTGGCACGATTTTTTCATTGTGCCAGAGGTTCTCGCAGGGGATCGCCCCGTGGATATAAAAGGAAATGCTATGAAGTCTGTATTAAAAGTTTCACTGGCTGCACTTACCCTGGCGTTTGCGGTGTCCTCGCAGGCTGCCGACAAACTGGTTGTGGCGACTGACACGGCGTTCGTACCGTTTGAATTTAAACAGGGTGATAAATACGTTGGTTTTGACGTCGATCTGTGGGCCGCGGTCGCAAAAGAACTCAAACTGGATTACACCCTGAAGCCAATGGATTTCAGCGGCATTATCCCGGCACTGCAAACCAAAAACGTTGACCTGGCGCTGGCAGGCATCACCATTACCGAAGAGCGTAAAAAAGCGATCGATTTCTCTGACGGCTACTACAAAAGCGGCCTGCTGGTGATGGTGAAAGCGGATAACAACGACGTGAAAAGCGTGAAAGATCTCGACGGTAAAGTGGTCGCCGTGAAGAGCGGCACCGGCTCCGTTGATTACGCGAAAGCCAACATCAAAACCAAAGACCTGCGTCAGTTCCCGAACATCGACAACGCTTACATGGAACTGGGCACCAACCGCGCGGATGCGGTGCTGCACGACACGCCTAACATCCTTTACTTCATCAAAACCGCCGGTAACGGCAAGTTCAAAGCGGTAGGTGATTCTCTGGAAGCACAACAGTACGGTATTGCGTTCCCGAAAGGCAGCGACGACCTGCGTAACAAAGTTAACGGCGCGCTGAAAACCCTGAAAGAGAACGGCACCTATAACGAAATCTACAAAAAATGGTTCGGTACCGAGCCTAAATAATTTCACCTGACTTCAGGTTTGTAACGCCCGGTGGCGCTTCCGCTTACCGGGCCTACGTTTTTTGTTTTTCACCACGGTATACAGGAATACATCATGCAGTTTGACTGGAGCGCCATCTGGCCTGCCATTCCTCTCTTGCTTGAAGGCGCTAAAATGACCCTGTGGATTTCGGTCCTCGGTCTGGTTGGCGGGTTGATTATCGGTCTGGTGGCCGGTTTCGCCCGCACCTACGGCGGCTGGATTGCAAACCACATCGCACTGGTTTTCATCGAAGTGATCCGCGGCACCCCTATTGTGGTGCAGGTCATGTTTATCTACTTCGCCCTGCCGATGGCCTTCACCGACCTGCGCATCGACCCGTTCAGCGCCGCCGTTGTCACCATCATGATCAACTCCGGCGCCTACATTGCGGAAATTACCCGCGGTGCGGTGCTGTCGATTCATAAAGGCTTCAGCGAAGCTGGCCTGGCGTTAGGTCTTTCCCGTCGCGAAACCATTCGTCACGTGATCCTGCCGCTGGCGCTGCGCCGCATGCTGCCGCCGCTGGGTAACCAGTGGATCATCAGCATTAAAGACACCTCGCTGTTTATTGTTATCGGCGTGGCCGAGCTGACCCGTCAGGGCCAGGAGATCATCGCGGGTAACTTCCGCGCCCTGGAAATCTGGAGTGCGGTCGCCGTTGTCTACCTGATTATCACGCTTGTCCTGAGCTTTGTTCTGCGTCGTCTTGAAAGAAGGATGAAAATCCTGTGATTGAATTTAAAAACGTTTCCAAGCACTTTGGCCCAACCCAGGTGCTGCACAATATCGATTTGAACATCAGGCAGGGCGAAGTGGTGGTGATCATCGGGCCGTCCGGTTCCGGTAAATCCACCCTGCTGCGCTGCATTAACAAGCTCGAGGAGATCACCAGCGGCGATTTGATCGTCGATGGTCTGAAGGTTAACGATCCGAAAGTGGACGAGCGCCTGATCCGCCAGGAAGCGGGCATGGTGTTCCAGCAATTCTACCTGTTCCCGCACCTCACGGCGCTGGAAAACGTGATGTTCGGTCCTCTGCGCGTGCGCGGGGCCAGCAAAGCGGCAGCGGAAGCGCTGGCAAAAGATCTGCTGGCGAAGGTTGGTCTGGCGGAGCGTGCCCACCACTATCCTTCCGAGCTGTCCGGCGGCCAGCAGCAGCGCGTGGCCATTGCCCGTGCGCTGGCGGTGAAGCCAAAGATGATGCTGTTCGATGAGCCAACGTCGGCACTCGACCCGGAGCTGCGTCACGAAGTGCTGAAAGTTATGCAGGATCTGGCGGAAGAAGGCATGACGATGGTGATCGTTACCCACGAAATCGGCTTTGCCGAAAAGGTGGCGTCCCGTCTGATCTTCATTGATAAGGGCCGTATCGCGGAGGACGGGAATCCGCAGGCGCTGATTGCGAACCCACCAAGCCAGCGCCTCCAGGAGTTCCTGCAACACGTCTCCTGATAGCCACACCCAGAGCCGGGCATGCCCGGCTTTTTTACGCCGGATTGTTCCCAAAAACTCCCCTCCGCTCCCCGCGCTCTATACTTATCATTTTGCACGATATTTTTGTCGGAGGACGCCGTGCCGTGGATCCTGTTGCTACTGTTTAGCCTGTTTAGCGCGCCATCACTTGCTGTAACCCTTCCCGGCGTTACCACCGGAGCCACCGCCACCCAGCAAAATGCGCCGCCAGAGCCAGACGCTGAAAAGAAAAAAGCCGCCTACGGCGCGCTGGCCGACGTGCTTGAGAACGACACGTCCCGACAGGAGCTGATCGATCAGCTGAGGAAGGTGGCCGCCACGCCGCCTCAGGATCCGGTTCCTGCTATTGCGCCGCCGGAAGCCGAAGAAGAAAAAACGGTGCTGGAAAACGTCACCGACATCAGTCGCCGCTACGGGGAAGCCCTGTCGTCGCGTTTTGCCCAGCTCTATCGCAACCTGGTTGGCACCTCACATAAGCCTTTTAATCCTCACACCTTTTCCGCAGCCGCCACCCAGTTTGCTATTCTGGCCGGCGCCGTCTTCATTTTTTACTGGCTGTTGCGCCTGTCTGTCTGGCCGTTTTACCGGAAAATGGGCCAGTGGGGACGCAAAAAGAATCAGCATAAAAGCAGCTGGCTGCATCTTCCGGCAATGATTACCGGGGCGTTTGTCATCGATTTACTGCTGCTGGCCCTGACGCTGTTTGTCGGCCAGATGCTGGCCGACCGCCTTAATACCGGAAACAAAACCATCGCGTTTCAGCAGGGACTGTTCCTCAATGCATTTGCCCTGATTGAGTTCTTTAAAGCCCTCCTGCGGTTGATCTTCTGCCCGCGCGTGCCGGACCTTCGCCCCTTCGCCATTTCGGATCAGAGCGCCAAATACTGGGCGGTGCGGCTCAGCGTGCTGAGCGGGTTGATCGGTTATGGCCTGCTGGTTGCCGTGCCGATTATTTCCAACCAGGTTAACGTGCAGTTCGGGGCGCTGGCGAACGTGCTGATCATGCTGTGCATTACCGTCTGGGCGCTGTACCTCATCTTCCACAATAAAAAAGCGATCACCGACAGCCTGCTGCACCTGGCCGATCGCTCCCTCTCCTTTTTCAGCCTCTTTATTCGCGCCTTTGCGCTGGTGTGGCACTGGCTGGCCAGCGCCTATTTTATTGTGCTCTGTTTCTTCTCCCTGTTCGATCCGGGCAATAGCCTGAAATTTATGATGGGGGCGACGTTCAAAAGCCTGGCGATTATCGGCATCGCGGCCTTTGTCTCTGGCCTGCTCTCCCGCTGGCTGTCGAAAACGATCACCCTGTCGCCGCAGGTTCAGCGTAACTACCCGGAACTGCAAAAGCGGGTGAATGGCTGGATGACGGTATCCCTGAAGGTGGCGCGTATTCTGACGGTCTGCGTGGCAATTATGCTGCTGCTGAACGCGTGGGGGCTGTTTGATTTCTGGAACTGGCTGCATAACGGCGCGGGGGAAAAGACCGTTGATATTCTTATTCGTATCGCGCTGATCCTGTTCTTCTCCGCCGTCGGCTGGACGCTGCTGGCAAGCCTTATCGAAAACCGTCTGGTGTCGGATGTCCACGGCAGGCCACTGCCGAGCGCCCGCGCCCGCACGCTGCTCACCCTGTGCCGCAACGCGCTGGCGGTGATCATCAGCACCATCACCATCATGATTGTGCTGTCGGAAATCGGCGTGAATATCGCCCCGCTGCTGGCGGGTGCCGGCGCCCTGGGGCTGGCGATCTCCTTTGGTTCGCAGACGCTGGTGAAGGATATTATCACCGGCATTTTTATCCAGTTTGAGAACGGGATGAACACCGGGGATCTGGTGACCATCGGACCGCTCACCGGCACGGTGGAACGCATGTCCATTCGCTCCGTCGGTGTGCGTCAGGATACCGGCGCGTACCACATTATTCCGTGGTCATCGATCACCACCTTTGCCAACTTTGTGCGCGGCATTGGTTCGGTGGTGGCGAATTATGATGTCGATCGGCATGAGGATGCAGAGAAGGCGAAACAGGCGTTGCGGGATGCGGTAAGCGAACTGATGGAGATGGAGGATATTCGCGGGCTGGTGATTGGTGAACCGTCGTTCGCGGGCATCGTCGGGCTGACGAACACTGCCTTTACCCTGCGCGTGTCGTTCACCACCCAGCCGCTTAAGCAGTGGACGGTGCGCTTCGCCCTCGACAGCATGGTGAAAAAACACTTCGATCTGGCGAACGTGAGAGCGCCGGTGCAGACGTATCAGGTATTGTCGCCGCCCGCTTCGCCGCTCCCTCCGCAGGAGCCGACGCTGTAACCGAGCCGGGTGGCGGCTTCGCCTTATCCGGCCTGCGATGGGGTGCTATTTGCGGCGTTTGTTATCGTCCATAAAGGTCCAGGCGATAAAGCGGCTCTGCTTCTGGCCCTGCGCCATCTCTTTTTTGACCACTTTCACCGCGCCGACGTCGGTCAGGGCGCGGTAAAGCGGCGGCAGGTTATCACCGCGGGAAACCAGCGTGGTAAACCATTTCACCTGACGACCGAAGCCCTTACTCTCGGCAATCATGCGCAGAATAAATGCCACTTCCCCGCCCTCGCACCACAGCTCCTGCTGCTGGCCGCCAAAGTTCAGCGCGCCATCTTCAGCCTGGCCCAGGTTACGCCGCTTGCGTTCACTACCCGCACGAGCGGAGGCGGCAGAGTCGTGGAAGGGTGGGTTGCACAGGGTGGCATCATATTGTTCGTTCTTGTGGATAATGCCGTTGAAAATAGCAGCGGCATCCTTCTGACGACGCAGACGAACGGCCCGGCTTAACCCTGGGTTAGCGTTGATAATGGCCTGCGCGCTGGCGAAGGCCTCGGCGCCGATCTCGCTGCCGGTAAACCGCCACTGGTACTCATGAGCGCCTATCAGGGGATAGATCAGGTTCGCGCCCGTACCGATATCAAGCACGGTGGCCTGTTTCGGCACCACGCCGCCATTATCATCCGCCAGCAGATCGGCAAGATGATGGACATAATCCGCACGGCCTGGCACCGGTGGGCAGAGAAAGCCATCCGGGATGTCCCAGTGCGTAACGCCATAAAAATGGGCCAGCAGCGCTTTGTTCAGCGTTTTAACCGCCAGCGGATCGGCAAAGTTTACCGACGGTTCACCGGCTGGTGTCTGAACAATAAAATCCTGCAATTCCGGGCAGCTCAGGCACAGGGCTTTCATGTCGTAGCGGCTACGGTGGCGGTTACGCGGGTGCAACCCCGGCTTTTGGGAAGTCATGGCATTCTCCTTTAGACAGCCGCGTAAGATACCCTGTGACGGCGCGGGGGTAAATATCTGTCTGCGCGGCACAAAAAACTGACGAAAATCAGCAACCTGTATGTCTATGATCTGTCAGCAAATTGTCAGAATTTATCGTTCAAAAAATAAGCAGATCATCATCAAATTTTTGCGCTAAATCACACGCGTCAGGCTTCTAAACTTAAGAGGAATCACCTGTTGTTTCCCCTGAGGATGTGATTATGAAAAAGTATCTGACCTTTATTATTGCGGGTGCGCTGGCAGGCGCATCGTTCTCAGCCTGGTCCGTTCAACCGCTAACCGACAGCAACGACACCAGCCAGCTACGTGCGGCGGGGACGGTCTCTGTCAGCCGGGCAAGCAACCTGGATGACCTTCAGGACAAGCTGGCCGAAAAAGCGCGTCAGGAAGGGGCTAAAGGCTTCGTGGTAAACGCCGCCGGTGGCGATAACCATATGTACGGCACCGCGACCATCTATAAATAATCGATTTCCTTCCCACACTGCATCTGCCAGGCAGATGCAGTTCTCATTCCTTTCCTTCGCCTTGACTGTGCGTTTTTTAACCCCATATTAAGATGAATGGCTTAAACAGATCAGGAGAACATGATGGCTTCCGGCTGGGCGAATGACGACGCCGTTAACGAACAGATCAACAGTACCATTGAAGATGCGGTCGCGCGTGCTCGCGGTGAAATTCCGCGCGGCGAAAGTTTAACGGAATGCGAAGAGTGCGGAGATCCGATTCCTGAGGCACGGCGTAAAGCCATTCCTGGCGTACGGCTATGTATTGCCTGTCAGCAGGAGAAAGATTCAAAAAATTCGACACATTCAGGATATAATCGCAGGGGATCGAAAGACAGCCAGTTACGTTGACTTTCCTTTACCGAAGTTAACCGCGCCAGTCGTTTACTTTACGCTCACGACTTTTAGCGAAACGCGTAGCAAAACGTGCCCTTCCGATGGCTTCTGTAAAGCGCATCCACAAGAAGTGTCAATTGCGCTTCTGAATTTATTAATAATCAATAAGTTATTTGTCATTCAATTTTTTTGAGCAACCACGTCAATTCTCTTCTATTTTATCTTCCGCTAAAAACCGTGATACTTATCACATCGACGGAACATCGTCCCCTTAACAGAATAACCTGCGAGAATTGACCTATGAAAACCATCAAATATGCTGTTGCCGCTGTTGCCCTGTCCGCTCTCTCTTTCGGCGCTTTCGCCGTGGAGCCAGTCTCCTCTACTCAGGCACAGGATCTGAACAAAATCGGGGTGGTGAGTGCTGAAGGCGCGACCACGCTGGACGGTCTGGAAGCAAAACTGGCGGAAAAAGCGGCCGCTGCTGGCGCAAGTGGATACACCATCACCTCCACTAACGGTAATAACAAACTGAGCGGTACTGCGGTTATCTACAAGTAATCGAACAAATTATGCTCCACCCTCACCATACCCTCTGGTGAGATGCTCCAACCCTCATTGACCCTGTTGTTGTTACCCTTGTTTGCCCGTCCGCCACTGGACGGGCTTTTTTTGCTTAAAACGACTGCGCCACGCGCTGCAATCCGGCTTCCACGGATGCCACTTCCCCTGCCGCCAGCAGGCAACAGGCCATTTGCAGCTTGATCGACTGCGGAACAGGCACCTTTCCGGCCAGACACTGCACGATCCAGTGCGCGGTGACCTGCGGATCTTTCGACTCAGGCAGGATCACACCGCTGTTCTCTTCCCCACGCTCCAGCACGACCCGCGTCCCGGCAGGCTCAATCAGCATCAGCTGTGGACAACGCTGCGGGTTGGCGTAAACCTCCCCTTCCGTCCCGTGCATCAGCAGCGCCCGCCCGCCGATTTCGGCAAAGAATTGCCCGACCCGCGTCACATACTCCGGATGGGAGACGCTGGAAAGACGTAGCGCGGCGTCTTCGGCAAACGGCGTCGCCAGCTTCGCCAGGGTGTGGGCGCTGTTACGAACTCCCATACGCCAGCGCATGTCCAGCTGCTTTTCCAGCGGCGGGCAGAGCGCGCGCACGGGAATATAGACCGGCTGGTTCCCCTCCAGTTTGGCCTGCGCCTGGCCAGCATGGAGAGTAGGTTCGATGCCTAATAATTCCAGAATGGTCTCTGTCAGCACGCGCGTTGGATCTTCGCTCACGCCATGCACCACCACCGGGAAACCGAGTTTCTGCAACAGAATAGCCAGCAGCGGCGTGAGGTTTGCCTGCTTACGCGCGCCATTGTAGGTCGGGATCACAATCGGCATCGGCTTCGTGACGGGCGGGGTTAAACGCATCGTCTGCGACTGCATGGCCTCATAAAAACCGCGCATCTCTGCCTCACCTTCCCCTTTGATACGCAGCGCAATCAGAATGCCGCCCATTTCCAGTTCCGGCACGTCGCCATTCAGCATATGCGTGTACAACGCACGGGCCGTTTCCTGGTCCAGATCGCGAGCATGGTTTTTCCCACGCCCTACCTCTTTGATAATTTTGCGGTAATCCACGACATTTCTCCTGACAGCATCATCTTGTTAACAATATAGCCCGATGAACACGCACCCGATAGTGTTTTGTGATCATTATCAACCTGCTGTTTTCAGGTAAAAAAAATAAACTCAAGCATTATTTGCATTATTTGTGATTGGGACAAAAGATTCGTCTCTGCCCTTTTTTTGATTAAATAAACATCTGAAAGTCATTAAAGGTCAACGGTGAAAACGTCCAGGCAACGTTTTTGCCAGAAACACATTGGGATTTACTATGAACAAGGTTGCATTAGGGTTGTTTATCGCCGCAACGGTGGGATGTTCTGCATCCGCATTTGCGGCAACCAACGGTGAAGGGCAGATTAATTTCACCGGAGAAATTATCGATTCTGCTTGCCAGGTCGTGAATGGATTAAGTAATCCATTAAATGTTCAGTTGGGAAAAGTATCTAAAACGGTATTTACCGGCGCAGGCTCTACCAGCACATTAACGAAGTTTGATATTAAGTTAACCAATTGTCCGGAAACCGTAACCTCGGCTGCAATTAACTTCGGTGGTACCCCGGATGCGGATAATAATGCCGCGCTGGCATTAACGCCCGATACCGATGCGGCTACCGGTGTAGCTATTCAGCTGGTTGACACGTCCGGGCAGCCTGTCACCCTGTATACCCCTTCGCAGCAATATCCTTTAGCCTCCGGCACGGCGGTTAACGATCTGGAGTTCGGCGCACGTTATATTCAAACCCAGGCGGCAGTCACCGCAGGCCCCGCTAACTCTGTATCGACCTTCACCGTTATTTATAACTGATCTTATCAATCCTGAGATATTAATGCTTTTGCGGGCATTAATATCTCATCTTTTTATTGAGAAATCTTTATGCGCCACGGTTATTTACTGAGCACTCTTTTACTGGTAGCAGCCTCGGCACAGGCGGGTGTTGTGATTAATGGCACCCGCCTGGTCTATCAGGGAGATAAAAAGGAATCATCTCTTGGTCTTTCAAACCCGGATACCACGGATTATCTGGTGCAGTCCTGGGTCGATTCTGGCGGTAAAAACCAGGCTAATGCCCCGTTCCTGATCACCCCGCCGCTTTTCCGGCTGGACGCGAAAGAGGATAACGTCCTGCGCGTGGTCCGTACGGGAGGAAATTTACCGGAAGACAGGGAATCTCTGTACTGGCTGAATATTAAAGCGATCCCGTCCTCGAAGCATGTTGAAGGCGTAAATACGCTGCAAATTGCCATTAATACCCGCATTAAATTGCTCTATCGCCCGTCAGCGGTAAAAGGCAGACCTGAAGATGTGGCCGATAAACTTGAATGGCATCGCGAAGGTAATGATTTAGTGGTGAATAATCCCACACCTTTCTATATGAATTTTCAGACCGTCACCCTCAATGGTCAGAAAGTCACGAAAGCCACCTGGGCCGTGCCGAAAACTGAAACGCATTTTGCTTTACCTGGCAACGTCGGAGGCTCGACCGTCGCGTATTCCATTATTACCGATTACGGCAGCATCAGCCAGACATGGTCTAAACCCGTTCATTAATCGTATTACCCGGTAATAAAATCATCATGTACAGCCATAAAAAGCCGTTCACCTGCCGATTTTCGTCATTGCTGATGGCTATTTTTTGCCTGGCAATGGCGATCTTTGCGCAGCAGGTTTTGGCTGATGATTATTTTAACCCCGCCCTGCTGGACATTGATAACCCGCAGCAGGGAAAGACCGATCTGTCTGTCTATGAAAAAGGTCCCGGCCAGGCGCCAGGTAAATATCAGGTCGCGGTTTTTATCAATAACAATAAAATTGATACCCGCGACGTGACCTTTAACTTAGTTAAAGATCCACAGGGCACCAGCACGCTTCAGCCTTGTTTTACACTGGACGAATTAAAGCGCCTCGGGATCAAAACCCAAAACTATCCACGGCTGATGGTAGAGGGTCAGTGCGCCGATCTACACGCCATCCCTTCGGCATCCGCGACCTTTCGCGTGCGCAACCAGCAACTGCTGCTGAGCATTCCGCAAAAGGCGCTTGGACAGGTTCCTCGCGGTTACATCGACCCGAAAGAGTTTGACGAAGGGATCAACGCGGGCCTGCTTAACTACAGCGTCAACGCCAGCCAGAGCCATGCGCGCCAGCAGGGTGAAGAGGATAGCAGCAGCCAGTACGTTAACCTGCGTCCCGGCTTCAACATCGGGGCATGGCGCGTTCGTAACTACTCCACCTGGAATCGCAGCACCACGGGTAACGAGGAGGAACAGAAATTCACCTCCGTTTATACCTATGCGCAACGCGATATTGTGGCGATGAAAAGTGACGTGACGGTAGGGCAAAGCACCTCGCCTGCCGACGTTTTTGACAGCGTCCCCTACACCGGCGTGGAGCTGAAATCCGACAACGACATGTTGCCGGACAGCAAAAAAGGCTATGCCCCCATTATTCGCGGCACCGCCCACAGCAACGCGCTGGTAATGGTCCGCCAGAACGGATACGTGATTTATCAGAATACGGTCGCGCCTGGCGCGTTCGAAATTAACGACCTCTACCCCACCGGCAGCAGCGGCGACCTCCAGGTCACAGTGAAAGAAACTGACGGCAGCGAAAGTCATTTCGTCGTGCCGTTTGCCTCCGTGCCGGTATTGCAGCGTGAAAAAAACCTGCGCTACAGCGTAACCGCCGGGCGCTATCGCTCTTATGACAAAGACGTTGAAAAGACCCCGTTTGCCCAGGGGAGCGCCATCTACGGTTTACCTTATGGTTACACGGCCTACGGCGGCGTGCAGCAGAGCAGCCATTATCAGTCTCAGGCGATTGGCGCCGGGAAAAACATGGGCGATTTAGGGGCATTCTCCATTGACGTGACCCGCGCCAGAGCCCTGTTGAAAAAACAGAAGTCCAGCAAAGGCCAGTCATGGCGCATCCGTTACAGCAAAGATTTCGCCGGTTCGGGCACCAACTTTACCCTTGCGGGCTATCGCTATAACAGCAAGGGGTTTTACACCCTGGACGACACCATGGAGTCGTATACCCGCTCCGACGACTGGTCTGCTCCCCAGCAGCGCCGCGCCCGTACCGAAGCCACCGTTGACCAGACGCTGCCAGAAGGCTGGGGGTCGGTCACGCTGAGCATGGTGAAGGAAACCTACTGGAGCCAGAGTCAGGACATGACTTCCCTGAGCGTCAGCTACAACAACAGCTGGCACGGCGTGAGCTACAGCCTCAGCTACAGCATGAACAAAAACACCCACGACAGCGATGAAAACGGTAATGAGGTAACAAACGACAACCAGTTCTCGCTGAGCGTTTCGGTTCCGCTGGATCGCTGGATGCATAACACCTGGGCCACCTACAACCTGAACAACACCAAAGACGGCACCACGCAGAACATTGGCCTGAACGGTACGGCGCTGAAAGAAGACAACCTGAACTGGAATATCCAGGAAGGGCTGAGCAACACCGGCAGCGGTAACTCCACCAGCATCAACGCCGATTACAAAGCAACCTACGGCGAAGTGAGCGCAGGCGTCAGTCAGGATAAGTATCAGCAGACCCTGAACGTCGGTTTGCAGGGTGGCGTGGTGGCCCACGCTAACGGGATCACCCTGAGCCAGCCGCTCGGTGAAACCATCGCGCTGGTGAAAGCGCCGGGTACGCACGGCACCCATATTACCAACCAGACAGGCGTGGAGACCGACTTCCGCGGCTATACCGTCGTGCCGTTCGTGACCGCGTATCGCCATAACACTATCGCGCTGGATACCGAAACGCTGCCGGACGATGCCGACGTCACCCACGCGGCGCAGATCGTGACGCCGACCCGCGGGGCCGTGGTGCGCGCCAGCTTTACTACCCGCGTGGGTAACCGCGTCCTGATGACGCTTACACAAAATGGTAAACCGCTGCCCTTCGGCGCAACGGTCACCACCGGGGATAAGGACAGCGAATTTATTGTCGGGAATGACGGCCAGACCTACCTCTCGGGTCTGCCACAGCAAGGGCATCTCATCGTTTCCTGGGGACAGGAGGCGAGCGAGCACTGCGTCGCTGACTATGCGCTAACGGATGAGAAAGAGAAAACCAGCATCATTAACGCTGCCGCGCAGTGTCACTGATCCACCGTTCAGGCTAACGATTATGCAGATGATTAAACAGTGCTTTTTCTTACTGGTTCTGGGAACCGCCGCGTTATTTATGCCGCATGCGAAGGCGACCTGCACCACGCCGGATCTGCCCAAAATGATTAATGTGGCCTCCATCTCTGTCCCCACGACGCTGGCGGTTGGCGCAACCATTCCGGGTACAGAGCAGAGCGTTCATGTTGCCGGGCACTGCGATCAGAGTATCGACAGCGGACTGGAAATTGTCTCGTGTTACTACGGTACCGGAGCGGAAATTCCGGGGCTGAAGGGAGTATATGAATCCGGCGTACCGGGTGTCGGGGTCGCATTGATGAACGATCAGGGTCAGCGAATCAGCGGAGCAGGCGGAGTACAGTGCGATTCACGCGGAACGCCTGTTGGCTATGTTTCTGGTGATGGCACACAGTCGTTCAACTTTGACGTCACGCTTGAACTGGTCAAAACAAGCGACGCCGTGACCTCCGGCACGCTGGTGCAGTCTCAGACCGAATTTGGCATTGGCGTTTTCGGTCACGAAGGGATCGGCAGCCCTAACCATATTGCGTATGCAGGTAACGTCATTTTGCATCAAGTCACCTGCTCTGTTTCGCCAAAAAATCTCACCGTTAATTTGGGTGATTTTCCCGTCAGTGATTTTATGAGCGTGGGGTTTTTATCCAGCCCCGCTCAAACGTTTAATATCACCGTTAACTGTGACACAACCGTTCAGCCTGAGCTAAAAATCACCAGTGCTAACGGCTACGAGACGGCATTCGAGGGGGTGATCAAACTGACGAAGCAGACAGGCATGGCAACGGGCGTCGGGGTGAGAATGCTGTTTGATGACCGCATTGCGACCTTTGACACCTACGTCAGCACCCAAAGCCAGGCCGTTGCCAATGAAACGCTGGATATCCCCTTTCAGGTTCGCTACGAGCAGATCAGCGATGTGGTGACGCCCGGCCCCGCCAACACCGTAGCAACCATCACTCTCGCCTATAAGTGACCGACATGAAAAAGACAATCGCGTTTCTGGCGGTGGGCTTACTGGCCCAGGCCCACGCAGACGATATTCAGATCCAGATGACGGGAAATATTTACGCCAATACCTGCGTCATTGACAGAGCCAGCCGCAACCTGACGGTGGACTTAGGCCAGGCGGTGTCGGGCAGTTTTAAAGACGTGGGGGATACCGGCGAGTGGAAAGACTTTTCCCTGTCCGTATCGCACTGCCCTGCCACGCTGGCGCTTGCCACGGCCTTTTTCTATGGCCAGGCAGACAGCGTGCATCCGACAAAATTTGCCAATATCGGTAGCGCAAAGGGACTGGCGCTGGAGCTGGCAGACCGACAGGACAAAATACTGATTGCCCCGCAGGCCGCCTTTAACGCCGCCATCAATCCGGGTGACCACACAGCAACCTTTCCCCTGTCCGCACGTTACTATGCCACCTCAATGCCCGTCACTGCCGGGACATTCAGCAGCGTGATTCAGGTGACATTCACTTACCAGTAGGACCGCGCCCCTTAGCACGGAAGCTTTTTCGACGCCCGGCAGCAAGTTTTGCCGGGCGTTTTTTTACTTCCGGCACGTCCGGCTGCTCAATCGGGAAGATCGGCAGCGCATTCAGCAGCCGCTGGCCATAGTTTTTGGTGAGCAGACGTTTGTCATAAATCACCACCTCGCCCCAGCAGCCGTGGCTACGGATCAAGCGCCCGACCTGCTGGATCAGGTTAAACGACGCCGCAGGCAGGCTTTGCACTTCAAACGGATAACGGTTGAGGCTTTTCAGCCATTCGCCTTCGGTGATCACTACCGGGCTGTCGATGGGCGGGAAAGCGATTTTATGGATATGCACCTGCGTCAGGTAGTCGCCTTTCAAATCCAGCCCTTCCGCAAAGGACTGTAGCCCCACCAGCACGCTGCGCTCGCCGTTATCAATACGTTTACGGTGGGTTTCCACCAGCCGATAGCGCGGCTGATCGCCCTGCACCAGCAGGAGTAAGCGCAAATCGGTGACGTGCTCAAGGAAGCGTTGCATCGCGCGGCCACTGGCAAACAGCACCAGCATGCCGGGATATTTTTTACTCTCAACCTGCTCGCGGAAGTAGGCCGCCATTTCCGCAATATGCTGCTCTTCGTTATCGATAAGCGGCTCATAGTTCATGCGCGGGATCACCAGCTTGCCCTGCTCACAGTGGTTGAACGGCGAGTCAAGGGCCACAAAACGGTCGCCCGCTTTCTCTTTCAGGCCGCTCATTTCCTGCAACCTTGAGAAGCTGTTCAGGGAACGCAGGGTCGCCGACGTCACTACCACGTGCGGCACGCTGCGCCAGATCAGCTTTTCCAGCTGATCGGCCACGCGAATGCCCACGCAGTGGAAGAACAGATGTACCTGCCCGTCCCGCACTTCGCGGGTGGCCCACTTAGTCACTGGCGCCCCGGATGCCTGCGCCATTGAGGCCAGCCGCCAGAGTTTGCTCTGCGCCTCAAACATGCCCAGCGCGCGGTTCATTTGCAGCAGAATGCGGTGCAAGCGCACCACGTCATGGGTACCGGTTTTCTCGCTGAGATCGTTTAAGAACATCTCCGCCAGCCCGCGCAGCTTTTCAAGGTGCTTCGCCAGCTGCTGGCAAATCTCCATCACTTCCTGCGGCAACTCACCCATCGCAAAGCGGTGTTCCGCTTCCTGGGTGGCGGGGAGATACAGGTTGAGAATGTTATTCAGCGAGGCGATGAGGCCGTACACCTCTTCACAGTGCTCGCTCAACCGCTCCGGGACCGCCAGCGGCGGCGTGGTTTTCGGGCGGAACTGCTCCATGCAGGTTGCCACCAGCTTGCAGAACAGATCCAGTTGCAGGCGAAACCACGGGGCGGTAATTTCCGCGCTCATCTCCAGCGCATCCCGTGCCACGTCGGGCAGATGATGACCTTCATCAAGCACCAGCAGCAGGTTTTTGGGCTCCGGCAGGACCGCTTCACTCTCCAGGGCGGCCATCACCAGCGCGTGGTTGGCGACAACCACCTCCGCTTCCTGAATCTCACGCCGGGCGACAAAGAACGGGCACTCGCGGTAGTAGTGACAGTTGCGGTTCAGGCAGCTCGCTTTATCGGTGCTGAGCCTGCGCCACAGGTCGTCGCCGATTGCCTGGCTGGTGTGATCCCGCAGGCCGTCCCACCTGTAGCCGTCGAGATCGGCCTTCAGCTTTGCGCACTGCTCCTGCTCCGCCTTGTTATTTGGCGTCAGCTCGTCATCAAGAAACGCGAGCAGATCCTGCTGGGAGGGTTCACTGCTGGCCAGCGCCGCCAGATTGCGCGGGCAGACGTAGCGCCCGCGACCAAAGGCGGCGGTGAAGCGTAAATCGGGGATAATTTTGCGCAGCAGCGGTAAATCTTTGCTGAAGATCTGATCCTGCAAGGCCACGTTGGCGGTGCTGACCACCAGCGTTTTGTCTTCTTCCCGCGCGATGGCAATGCCGGGAATGAGATACGACAGGGTTTTCCCGACGCCGGTCGGGGCTTCAATCGCCAGATGTCGCCCGTCGTCCCCGGCGAGCGTTTTTGCCACGTCGGCAATCATCTGCCGCTGCGGGGCTCGGGGGATAAAATCGGGGATCTGCTGTTGTAGCGCCTTATACCATGCGCCAATTTGCGCCTTGAGCGCAGCGGTTAAAGCCATCGGAAAACCTGAAATACTGTATAAACAGCCACTATTGTGGCACTTTCTCTCCGCTGCCGCAAAAAGAAAAGCCCGGCTTTACGACCGGGCTTCCAGATTACTGCGGGTTAGCAGGTTTACGCGGGCGGCGTCGGCGCTGCCCCTCGCCTGCCGGTTTCCCTTCGCCGCTACGCCACGGGTTTTCACCGGCCGGTTTGCTGTCGTTATGACGACGCGGCGGTTTGCCCGAAGATTTCGGTGCGCCACCTTCTGAACGACGCGGCTGCTGGCCGCGACCACCGCCGCCCTGACCGCGCCCGCCGCCCTGACGACCGTTCTGAATTGGCTCGGCTTTGATCGACGGGTCCACTTCATAACCCGGGGTTTCAATGCGCGGGATCTCTTTCTTCAGCAGGCGTTCGATGTCGCGCAGCAGCTTGTGTTCATCCACGCAAACCAGAGAGAGCGCTTCCCCGGTTGCCGCCGCGCGTCCGGTACGGCCGATACGGTGTACGTAATCTTCCGGCACGTTTGGCAGCTCGTAGTTCACCACGTGCGGCAGCTCTTCAATGTCCAGGCCACGAGCGGCGATGTCGGTTGCCACCAGCACGCGAATGTCGCCGGATTTAAAATCAGCCAGCGCACGGGTACGCGCGCCCTGGCTCTTGTTGCCGTGAATAGCCGCGCTGCGGATGCCGTCTTTATTCAGCTGTTCCGCCAGGTGGTTGGCGCCGTGCTTGGTGCGGGTAAAGACCAGCACCTGCTGCCAGTTGCCCTGGCCGATCATCTGGGAGAGCAGTTCCCGCTTGCGCTTCTTATCCACAAAGTGAACGTGCTGCGTCACCTGTTCGGAGGCGGTGTTGCGGCGCGCGACTTCCACTTCCAGCGGGTTATGCAGCAGCTTTTCCGCCAGCGCCTTGATCTCGTCGGAGAAGGTCGCGGAGAAGAGCAGGTTCTGACGACGCGCAGGCAGTTTAGCCAGCACGCGGCGAATGTCGTGGATGAAGCCCATGTCGAGCATGCGGTCGGCTTCGTCCAGCACCAGAATTTCAACGCTATCGAGCTTCACCGCGTTCTGGTGTTCCAGATCCAGCAGACGCCCCGGCGTTGCCACCAGCACGTCCACGCCGCCGCGCAGCTTCATCATCTGCGGGTTAATGCTTACCCCGCCGAAAACCACCAGCGAACGAATGTTGAGATAGCGGCTGTATTCACGCACGTTCTCGCCAATCTGGGCTGCCAGTTCGCGGGTTGGGGTGAGGATCAGCGCACGCACCGGACGACGGCCTTTGGCGTGCGGCTGGTTTTTTACCAGCAGCTCCAGCAGCGGCAGGGTAAAGCCCGCGGTCTTACCAGTACCGGTCTGCGCGCTTGCCATCAGGTCACGACCCTGCAAAACGGCCGGAATGGCCTGCTGCTGGATGGGGGTTGGCTCAACGTAGCCCTGCTCTGCGATGGCGCGCAGAATTTCCGGGTTCAGACCAAGGGAATCAAAAGACATAAAAACTCCGAACCGCCCCGACCATCACAGGTGTAGTTTTCAGGGAGATATAGCGAATAGAAGGACAAAAACCACAATGTCGCGAAGGTGCGGAGTGTAGCAGCTTTTGTGACGTGGCGCATAAAATATCCCCGGCGATGACTCGACGTATACTGGAATCAGGCATAATCTTAATCAATCGATTGATTAATTTTTAATGCCGCTATGAATACAACACCCACAACAATCAAAGGCGAACAGGCGAAAAGTCAGCTTATCGCCGCTGCGCTGGCGCAGTTTGGCGAGTATGGTCTGCATGCCACCACGCGGGATATCGCCGCTCAGGCCGGGCAGAATATTGCGGCCATTACCTACTATTTTGGCTCAAAAGAGGATTTATACCTCGCCTGTGCCCAGTGGATCGCGGATTTTATCGGCACCAGCTTTCGCCCGCATGTGGAAGAAGCCACCGCGCTGTTCAGCCAGCCAGAGCCGGACCGGGCTGCCATCCGCCAGTTGATCCTTAACGCCTGTCACAACATGATCCGCCTGCTGACGCACGACGATACGCTGAACCTGAGCAAATTTATCTCGCGCGAGCAGCTCTCCCCCACTGCCGCGTACCAGCTGGTGCACGATCAGGTGATCGCCCCGATGCACGGCCATCTGACCCGGCTGATCGCCGCCTATACCGGACGGGACGCCAGCGATACCGACACCATTTTGCATACCCACGCCCTGCTGGGCGAAGTGCTCGCCTTCCGTCTGGGGCGTGAGACCATCCTGTTACGTACGGGCTGGACACAATTCGATGAGGATAAAGCCGCGCAAATTAGCCAGGTCATTACCTGTCACGTTGATCTGATCCTGCAAGGCTTAACGCAAAGGAGCCAGAAGTCATGAAAAAACCTGTCGCCATCATTCTGGTGGTTGTTGTGTTACTTGCTGCGGGAATCGGTGGCTGGCTGTGGTATCAGAGCCAGCAGGATCGTGGCCTGACGCTGTACGGCAACGTGGATATCCGCACCGTGAACATGAGCTTCCGCGTCGGCGGGCGGCTGGCCTCGCTGAACGTTGACGAAGGCGATGCCATCAAAGCCGGGCAGACGCTGGGGATGCTGGACAAAGCCCCGTTTGAGAACGCGCTGATGCAGGCAAAAGCAGGCGTTTCCGTTGCACAGGCGCAATACGACCTGATGCTGGCGGGCTACCGTGACGAAGAGATCTCCCAGGCGGCCGCTGCCGTTAAGCAGGCAAAAGCCGCCTATGACTATGCGCAGAATTTCTATAACCGTCAGCAAGGCTTATGGAAAAGCCGCACTATTTCCGCCAACGACCTGGAAAACGCGCGCTCATCCCGCGACCAGGCGCAGGCAACGCTGAAATCTGCCCAGGATAAGTTAAGCCAGTACCGCACCGGTAACCGTGCGCAGGACATTGCCCAGGCGAAGGCCAGCCTTGAGCAGGCGCAGGCGCAGTTAGCCCAGGCGGAGCTGGATCTGCACGACACCACGTTAGTCGCCCCGTCTGACGGCACGCTGATGACCCGCGCCGTGGAGCCGGGCAGCATGCTCAGCGCGGGCAGCACCGTGTTAACGCTCTCCTTAACCCGTCCGGTGTGGGTGCGCGCTTACATTGATGAGCCAAATCTTGGCCAGATGCAGCCGGGCCGCGAACTGCTGCTCTATACCGACGGTCGCCCGGACAAGCCGTATCACGGCAAAGTGGGCTTCGTCTCTCCTACCGCCGAGTTCACGCCAAAAACCGTTGAAACCCCGGACCTGCGTACCGACCTGGTGTATCGCCTGCGCATCATCGTCACCGATGCGGACGACGCGCTGCGTCAGGGCATGCCTGTTACCGTGACCTTAAACGACGGGGAACGACATGAATGATGCGGTTATCCAGCTCAATAATCTGGTCAAACGCTTCCCGGGAATGGCTAAACCGGCGGTCGCGCCGCTGAACTGTACGATCCAGAAAGGCTATGTGACCGGGCTGGTGGGGCCGGACGGCGCGGGCAAAACCACGCTGATGCGGATGCTGGCGGGATTGCTGAAGCCGGATGAAGGCAGTGCCAGCGTGCTTGGCCTCGATCCGATCAAAGACGACGCGGCGCTCCACGGCATACTCGGCTATATGCCGCAGAAGTTTGGTCTGTACGAAGATCTGACGGTAATGGAAAACCTGAACCTGTATGCCGATCTGCGCAGCGTTACCGGCGAAACCCGGCAGAAAACCTTTGAGCGTCTGCTGGCGTTTACTTCCCTCGGCCCGTTCACCGACCGGCTGGCGGGCAAACTTTCCGGCGGGATGAAGCAGAAGCTGGGGCTGGCCTGCACGCTGGTGGGCGAACCGAAGGTGCTCTTGCTGGATGAACCCGGCGTGGGCGTGGACCCGATTTCCCGCCGCGAGCTGTGGCAGATGGTGCACGAGCTGGCGGGTGACGGGATGCTGATCCTCTGGAGCACCTCCTACCTCGACGAAGCAGAACAGTGCCGCGACGTGCTGCTGATGAATGAAGGCGAACTGCTCTATCAGGGCGAACCTACCGAGCTGACGCAAACCATGGCCGGGCGCAGTTTTCTGCTGCACAGCCCGCAGGAATCCAACCGCACGCTGCTGCAACGGGTGCTCAAGCTGCCGCAGGTGAGCGACGGGATGATTCAGGGCCGTTCGGTGCGCGTGATCCTCAAAGAAGAGACTACCGCCGACGATATCCGCCGTGCGCAGGGGATGCCTGAGATCGACATGACAGAGACCGCGCCGCGCTTTGAAGATGCGTTTATCGATCTGCTGGGCGGGGCGGGAACCTCAGAATCACCGCTTGGTGCCATCCTGCACACGGTGGAAGGCACGCCGGGCGAAACGGTCATTGAAGCGAAATCGCTCACCAAAAAATTCGGTGATTTCGCCGCCACCGATAACGTCAATTTTGCCGTGAAGCGCGGTGAGATCTTCGGCCTGCTCGGGCCGAACGGCGCGGGAAAATCCACCACCTTTAAAATGATGTGCGGCCTGCTGGTACCGACGTCCGGCAAAGCGCTGGTGCTGAACATGGATCTCAAAGTCAGCTCCGGCAAGGCGCGCCAGCACCTGGGCTATATGGCGCAGAAGTTTTCGCTCTACGGCAACCTGACGGTGGAGCAAAATCTGCGATTTTTCTCCGGCGTCTACGGCCTGCGGGGACGGGCGCAGAATGAGAAGATCGGCCGCATGTGCGACGCCTTCGGCCTGACCGATATCGCCTCACACGCGACCGACGCGCTGCCGCTTGGCTTCAAACAGCGGCTGGCGCTGGCCTGCTCACTGATGCACGAGCCCGATATTCTGTTTCTGGATGAACCGACTTCGGGCGTTGACCCCATTACCCGCCGCGAGTTCTGGCTGCATATCAATAGCATGGTGGAAAAAGGCGTGACCGTGATGGTCACCACCCACTTTATGGACGAGGCGGAGTATTGCGACCGTATCGGGCTGGTCTATCGTGGCAAGCTGATTGCCCACGGCACGCCGGATGACCTGAAAGCGCAGGCCGCCGACGACGCGCAGCCAGACCCGACCATGGAGCAGGCGTTTATTACCCTCATCCACGACTGGGATAAGGAGAATACTCATGCGCAGTAACGCCCTTTCCTGGCGCCGGGTGCGCGCCCTGTGCGTCAAAGAGACGCGGCAGATTGTGCGTGACCCCAGCAGCTGGCTGATTGCGGTGGTGATCCCCCTGCTGCTGCTGTTTATTTTCGGCTACGGGATTAACCTCGACTCCAGCAAGTTGCGGGTCGGGATCCTGCTGGAGCAACAGAGCGAAGAGGCGCTGGACTTTACCCACGCCATGACCGGCTCGCCCTACATCGATGCCACCATCAGCGACAACCGGCAGGAACTGATCCAGAAAATGCAGGCCGGAAAAATTCGCGGTCTGATCGTCATCCCGGTCGATTTCGCCGCCAACATGGCACGCCCGGGCGCCGATGCCCCGATTCAGGTGATCACCGACGGCAGCGAGCCAAACACCGCCAACTTCGTGCAGGGCTACGCGGAGGGTATCTGGCAGCTCTGGCAGATGCAGCGCGCCGAAGACCGGGGGGAAAAGTTTGAACCGCTGATTGACGTGCAGACGCGCTACTGGTTTAACCCTGCCGCCATCAGCCAGCACTTTATTATTCCGGGGGCGGTGACGATTATCATGACGGTGATTGGCGCGATCCTCACCTCGCTGGTGATCGCCCGCGAATGGGAGCGCGGCACCATGGAGGCGCTGCTCTCCACCGAAGTGACGCGCGTCGAGCTTTTGCTCTGCAAGCTGATCCCCTACTACTTCCTCGGCATGCTGGCGATGCTGCTCTGTATGCTGGTCTCGGTATTTATTCTTGGCGTGCCGTACCGCGGCTCGCTGGTGCTGCTGTTCTTTATTACCAGCCTGTTTTTGCTCAGCACGCTGGGGATGGGTCTGTTAATTTCCACCATCACCCGCAACCAGTTTAACGCCGCGCAGGTGGCGCTTAATGCCGCCTTCCTGCCGTCGATTATGCTCTCCGGCTTTATCTTCCAGATAGACAGTATGCCAGCGGTGATCCGCGCCGTGACCTACATCATTCCGGCGCGCTACTTTGTCAGTACCCTGCAAAGCCTGTTCCTGGCGGGGAATATTCCGGTGGTGCTGATCATCAATACCCTGTTTTTGCTGGCGTCGGCGGTGATGTTTATCGGGCTGACGTGGATGAAAACCAAAAGAAGATTAGATTAGCCATCGGATTTTGTAGGTCGGGTAAGCGCAAGCGCCACCCGACAGGAGGACGACGCGATGTTTCACCGTTTATGGACATTGATCCGCAAAGAGCTGCAATCCTTGCTGCGCGAGCCGCAGACCCGCGCCATTCTGGTGCTGCCGGTGCTGCTTCAGGTTGTACTGTTTCCGTTTGCCGCCACGCTGGAGGTCACCAACGCCACCATCGCCATTTACAACGAAGACAACGGCAAGCATTCCGTCGAGCTGACGCAGCGTTTCGCCCGCGCCAAAGCCTTTACCCATGTCCTGCTTCTGGAAAGCCCGCAGGCGATCCAGCCCACCATCGACATGCAGAAAGCATTATTGCTGGTGCGCTTCCCGGCGGACTTCTCCCGCAACCTGGACACCTTCCAGACCGCGCCGATGCAGCTGATCCTCGACGGACGTAACTCCAACAGCGCCCAGATTGCGGCGAACTATTTGCAACAGGTGGTGAAGGATTACCAGCAGGAGCTGATGGCGGGCAAACCCAAACCCAACAACAGCGAGCTGGTGGTGCGCAACTGGTACAACCCGAACCTGGACTACAAATGGTTTGTGGTGCCGTCGCTGATCGCCATGATCACCACCATTGGCGTGATGATTGTCACCTCGCTGTCCGTGGCGCGCGAACGTGAGCAAGGTACGCTGGATCAGCTGCTGGTCTCGCCGCTCGCCACCTGGCAGATTTTTGTCGGCAAGGCGGTGCCGGCACTGATTGTCGCGACGTTCCAGGCCACCATCGTGCTGGGGGTGGGAATATGGGCGTACCAGATCCCGTTTGCCGGATCGCTGGCGCTGTTTTACTTCACGATGGTAATTTACGGCCTGTCGCTGGTGGGGTTTGGGCTGCTGATTTCCGCGCTCTGCTCAACGCAGCAGCAGGCGTTTATCGGGGTGTTTGTCTTTATGATGCCGGCGATCTTGCTTTCAGGGTACGTTTCGCCAGTGGAGAACATGCCGGTGTGGTTACAGGATTTGACGTGGATAAACCCGATTCGTCACTTCACGGATATCACCAAGCAAATCTATCTGAAGGATGCGAGTCTGGATATTGTATGGGGAAGTTTGTGGCCGCTACTGGTCATCGCGGCCACAACGGGCTCAGTGGCCTATGCGATGTTTAGACGAAACATCGCGTAGCTTTTTCTCTTTGGTGAGTAACGACACCACCGCAGGCCCTGCGAGGATAGCCAGACCCGCCAGGGCCAGCAGCAGGTTGTTTTGCAGCACGCGTGACAACAGCCACAGGACGATCATTGCCGCACCAAAATACCAGGTGGTGGTGAGCTCTTCGAGCACATCACCCACTTCACGCCAGCGCGCGTCGTGGTGACGCTGTAAAAACAGCATCGACAGCACGGTCACGCCGTAAACCACGCATAACCCTAAGCCGACGCGCACCAGCGTGCCGCTCATCCAGCCCATCACCAGTACGGCCACGACCAGTAAATGCAACATTATCTGCCAGCAACTCAAACCGGTTGCGACACGAACGCGTTGTTGCCACTTCATGGCTTCTCTCCTGAAGGATTTTTCTCTGCTAATTCAGACTACCGCACTTTACGGAAAATTCCGTAACGCCGCATCTTTTTGTGACGCCTACTACACTTTATTTTCATCGGGATAGTCACCCAGGAAGGTGTTTATGAGCAAAAAAACGCAGCATTTCTCGCTTAAGGTGCTGACGATAAACATTCATAAGGGCTTCACAGCATTTAACCGCCGCTTCATTTTACCGGAGCTGCGCGACGCGGTACGCACCGTCAGCGCCGATATTGTCTGCCTCCAGGAGGTCATGGGCGCGCACGAAGTGCACCCGATGCATTTCGAAAACTGGCCCGACACGCCCCATTACGAGTTTCTGGCGGATACTATGTGGAGCGATTACGCCTACGGGCGCAATGCGGTCTACCCGGAGGGGCATCACGGAAACGCGGTGCTGTCGCGTTTTCCTATCGAGCATTATGAGAACCGGGACGTCTCCGTTGGCGAGAGCGAAAAACGCGGGCTGTTATACTGTCGTATCACCCCCCCGGCGCTCGATTTTCCCATTCATGTAGGCTGTGTTCATCTTGGCCTGCGTGAAGCCCACCGTCAGGCCCAGCTACAGATGCTGGCAGACTGGACCAATGCGCTGCCGGAGGGCGAGCCCGTGGTGGTGGCCGGTGATTTCAACGACTGGCGACAGCGGGCCAACCATCCTTTGAAGGTGAATGCGGGGCTGGAAGAGATTTTCACCCGCGCACGCGGTCGTCCCGCGCGGACGTTTCCGGTGCGCTTCCCCCTGCTGCGCCTTGACCGTATCTACGTAAAAAATGCCCACGCCAGCAGCCCGACGGCGCTGGCTCTACTCAACTGGCGACATCTCTCCGACCATGCCCCACTCAGCGCGGAGATCCACTTATGAAATGCACATGGCAGGAAGGTAACCGTATTACGCTGCTGGAAAATGGCGATAACTACTATCCGGCGGTTTTTGAGGCGATTAGCCACGCGCAGCAGAAAGTCTTTCTGGAAACGTTTATCTGGTTTGAAGACGACGTGGGCAGGCAGTTGCACAGCGCCCTGCTGCATGCCGCCCGTCGCGGTGTAAAAATCGAGGTTCTGCTCGACGGATATGGTTCGCCGGATCTCAGCGACGAATTTGTTAACGAGCTCACCGCCGCAGGGGTGGTTTTCCGCTATTACGATCCCGGCCCGCGTCTGTTCGGCATGCGCACCAACCTGTTCCGTCGAATGCACCGCAAAATTGTGGTGGTGGATGAAACGGTGGCCTTCGTTGGCGGCATTAACTACTCCGCCGAGCATATGTCGGATTACGGTCCTGAGGCCAAACAGGATTATGCAATCCGCATTGAGGGGCCGGTAGTTCAGGATATCCAGCTGTTCGTGCTGGAAAACTTACCCGGCAAAGAGGCCGCTCGCCGCTGGTGGCGACGCCGTCATCGTCCGGAAGAGAACCGCAAGCCCGGCGAGGCGCAGGCGTTGTTTGTCTGGCGGGATAACGAGGAGCACCGGGACGATATCGAGCGTCATTACCTGAAGATGCTGGCGAACGCGAAGCGCGAGGTGATTATTGCCAACGCCTATTTCTTCCCCGGTTACCGGATTTTGCACGCCATGCGCAACGCGGCCCGACGCGGCGTGAGCGTGAAGCTTATCGTGCAGGGTGAGCCCGATATGCCAATTGTGAAGGTGGGCGCGCGTCTGCTCTATCGCTATCTGGTCAAAAGCGGCGTGCAGATCTATGAATATCGCCGCCGTCCGCTGCACGGCAAAGTCGCCGTGATGGATGACCACTGGGCGACCGTTGGCTCCAGCAACCTTGATCCGCTGAGCTTATCGCTCAATCTGGAAGCGAACCTCATCATCCACGATCGCCAGTTTAATCAGACCCTGCGCGATAACCTTCAGGGTCTGATCAATAAAGACTGCGTGCGGGTGGATGAGTCCATGGTGCCGAAACGCAGCTGGTGGAACGTGGGCATCGGCGTGGTGGTGTTCCACTTCCTGCGCCACTTCCCGGCCATGGTGGGCTGGCTGCCCGCGCATACGCCGAAACTGGCGCTGGTGGATCCGCCTGTGCAACCCGAAATGGAAACCCAGGACCGCGTAGAGGCGGAAGATGGAGGGAAAACCTGATGTCGAAATCTCATCCTCGCTGGCGGCTGGCGAAAAAAATCCTGACCTGGCTGTTCTTCATTGCCGTCGCGGTCCTGCTGGTGGTGTATGCCCAGAAGGTGGACTGGGAAGAGGTGTGGAAGGTTATTCGCAACTACAACCGGACAGTCCTGCTGGGAGCCGTTGGGCTGGTGATTGTGAGCTACCTGATGTACGGCTGCTATGACCTGTTAGGGCGCGCCTACTGCGGGCACAAGCTGGCAAAGCGGCAGGTCATGCTGGTGTCATTCATCTGCTACGCCTTTAACCTGACGCTGAGCACCTGGGTGGGCGGGATTGGTATGCGCTATCGCCTGTACTCCCGCCTTGGCTTACCGGGCGGCACCATCACGCGTATTTTCTCCTTAAGCATCACCACCAACTGGCTGGGCTATATTCTCCTCGGCGGGGTGATTTTCGCCATCGGCGTGGTGCAGCTACCTGCGCACTGGTATATCGATGAGGCCACGCTGCGCATTCTGGGCATCGTACTGCTGCTGATCATCGCGGCCTACCTGTGGGCCTGCGCCTTTGCCAAACGTCGCCACATGACCATTAAAGGCCAGAAGCTGGTGCTGCCGTCATGGAAGTTTGCCGTCCTGCAAATGGTGGTTTCCAGCGCTAACTGGATGGCGATGGGGGCCATTATCTGGCTGTTGATTGGCGAAGATGTGAACTACTTCTTCGTGCTGGGCGTGCTGCTGGTAAGCAGTATTGCCGGGGTGATTGTGCATATTCCGGCGGGTATTGGCGTACTGGAAGCGGTGTTTATCGCGCTGCTTGCAGGGGAGCATGTGTCTCACGGGACGATTATCGCCGCCCTGCTCGCGTACCGCATGATCTACTACTTCCTGCCGCTGGCGCTGGCAACGGTCTGTTATCTGGTGCTGGAGAGTCGGGCGAAGAAGCTGCGCGCGAAGAACGAGAGGATGTTAGCGAAGTGAGTTGTGTCGGGTAGCGCTGCGGTCTGATGCCCTCACCCCGGCCCTCTCCCACGGGGAGAGGGAGAAAAGCCCGCACCGTGCAATCCCCTCTCCCTGAGGGAGAGGGTTAGGGTGAGGGGAAATAACTAGCGACGGTTGCCGAAGATACGCAGCAGCATCAGGAACAGGTTGATGAAATCCAGATAAAGCGTCAGCGCGCCCAGAATCGAGTATTTGCGCAGGTTTGAACTGTCGCGAACATCAATTTGTTCACCGATGTTTTTCAGCTTCTGGGTGTCATAGGCGGTTAAGCCCACGAAGATCACCACCCCGATATAGGTCACCGCCCACATCAGCGCGTCACTCTTCAGCCACAGGTTCACCAGCGACGCCAGCACAATCCCAATCAGCCCCATAAACAGCATGTTGCCGAAGCCGCTCAGGTCACGTTTGGTGGTGTACCCGTACAGGCTCATCACACCGAACATCCCGCCGGTCACCACAAACGTGCTGGCGATGGAAGAGTAGGTGTAAACGATGAAAATACTGGAAAGCGTCAGCCCGGTCAGCGCCGAATAGAGCATAAACAGCGTGGTCGCCATACCCGCGCTGAGCTTATGCACCAGCCCGGAGAGCACGAACACCAGCGCCAGTTGCGCAATAATCAGCCCAAAGAAGGTGATTTTGCTGGAGAAGATAAACATCATCAGTTCAGGCGTATTTGCCGCATACCACGCGATAAACGCGGTAAGCAGCAGGCCAACCGTCATCCAGCCATACACCTGAGCCATGTAGGTTTGCAGCCCGCTACGGGTCTGCTGAACTATCGAATCGGAACGCGGAAATCGGTCCATGATTCACTCCTGATTAAGTAAACACACACGTTAAGACTAACACATCCACGTAAACCTGTTACCAGCGGCTGGCAGCCTGTTTGTCGCTGTCGCGCGATTCCACCCAGCGCTCACCTTCCGGCGTCGCTTCACGCTTCCAGAACGGCGCTTTGGTTTTAAGGTAATCCATGATGAACTCCCCCGCCGCAAAAGCACTCCCGCGATGGGCGCTGGTGACGCCGACAAACACAATCTCTTCGCCGGGCCACATTTCGCCGATGCGATGGATAACCGTAACGCGCCCCAGCGGCCAGCGGCCTCGCGCCTCTTCCACAATGGCCGCCAGCGATTTTTCGGTCATTCCCGGATAGTGCTCCAGCGTCAGCGCTTTTACGCTGTCGCCGAGATTATGATTACGCACTTTCCCGGTAAACGTCACGACCGCGCCGTCTTCGTCGCGCCCGGCCAGCCAGTCATATTCCGTGCCCACGTTAAAACGCTCATGGCTGACCAGAATTCGGGTTTCCGTCATCTTAACCCCCTGTAACTGGCGGGAAGAAGGCCACTTCGTCCCCATCGGCCAGCGGGTGGGTCAACTCCACCAGCGTCTGGTTCACGGCGGCCAGCAGTTTGCCTTCGTCCAGCGCCAGCGCCCAGCGGTCGCCTTGCGCCGCCAGATGCGCACGCAGGGCGGCGACGTTTTCGAAAGCGCCGTCCAGCGTCAGGCTGTCGGTATTCACCAGCTCACGGACTTGGGCAAAAAAGAGCACATTAATCATGGCTTTCCACCTTAAAATCACCGGATTTGCCGCCGCTTTTTGCCAGCAGACGCACCGGGCCAATCACCATATCTTTCTGTACCGCTTTACACATGTCGTAGATGGTCAGCGCCGCCACGGAGGCCGCCGTCAACGCCTCCATCTCCACGCCGGTTTTCCCGGTTAAGCGGCACAGGGACTCGATACGCACGCGGTTATGCGCCGGCTGCGCCTGCAAATTTACCTCCACTTTGCTGAGCATCAGCGGATGGCAGAGCGGGATGAGGTCCCAGGTACGTTTAGCGGCCTGAATACCGGCGATGCGGGCGGTGGCAAACACGTCACCCTTGTGATGGCTGCCGTCGATAATCATCGCCAGCGTCTCCGGCAGCATGGTGACGAACGCTTCAGCACGCGCCTCGCGCACCGTTTCGGCTTTGGCGGAGACATCCACCATATGCGCTTCGCCAGCGGCGTTTATGTGGGTCAGTTGTGACATAGCTTATTTCTTTAAATGGGGATGAAAATTACACGGACGGGTACGGGCATCCAGCTGCGGGGCAATAATGTTTTCCCACGCGGTGCGGCAGGCTTTGGTCGACCCCGGCATGGCGAAGATCAGCGTCTTGTTCGCCACCCCCGCAACGGCACGGGACTGAAGCGTAGAGGTGCCAATCTCTTCAAACGAGAGCATGCGGAACACTTCGCCGAAGCCTTCCACTTCGCGATCGAACAGCGGGAGCAGCGCTTCCGGCGCCTGGTCGCCTGCGGTAAAGCCGGTGCCGCCAGTGATCAGCACCACCTGGACGTCATCACCCGCAATCCACTGTGAGACCTGAGCGCGAATGGCGTAACGGTTTTCTTTGACGATCGCTTTATCAACAATCTGGTGTCCGGCCTCGTGTGCCGCCTCGCGCAGCCAGTGGCCGGAGGTATCATCCTCTTCACCACGACGATCGGAAACGGTAAGAATAGCAATGCGTGTCGGGATAAATTCCGCGCTTACCTGACTCATCTTTTGGTTCCTTCTAAAGCCTGATTACCCGCCGATATAGGACAGGTTCTGAGTAATGCCGGTGTTGCCCTGATGCAGGAAATGGGTCTGCTTTTTGTGCGTCAGCGCCTCGGAAATGCGTGCTTCAAGCGCGTCCTGCTGGGCGTCATCTTCCAGCAAATCGCGCAGATCGACGCCGCCATCCCCGAACAGGCAAAGATGGAGCTTGCCGACGGAGGAGACGCGCAGGCGGTTGCAGCTGGCACAGAAGTCTTTTTCATAGGGCATGATCAGGCCGATTTCGCCTTCATAATCCGGATGACAAAAGACCTGCGCCGGGCCATCGCTGCGCTGGCGGATCTGGTGGAGCCAGCCGCGTTTCAGCAGTTCGTCGCGCAGAACCATGCCGGAGATATGATGGCGACGGAACAGCTCGCTGCCCTCCCCGGTCTCCATCAGCTCAATAAAACGCAGTTGAATGCGGCGCGGTTTGATCCACGCCAGGAAGGTGTCCAGCTGATGGTGGTTCACATCACGCATCAACACGGTGTTGACTTTGACCTTGTCGAAACCGGCGGTGAACGCGGCATCGATGCCGTCCATCACCTGCTGGAACTTGTCCTGGCCGGTAATGGCGTGGAACTGACGGGCGTCCAGGCTATCGACGCTGACGTTGATCGCCGTCAGCCCCGCATCGCGCCAGTTCGCCACGTCACGCGCCATGCGGTAACCGTTGGTGGTTACTGCAATCTGGCGGATACGTTCGTTTTCACGCACGGCGGCAATGATGTCAGGGAAGTCACGGCGCAGGGAGGGCTCTCCCCCGGTAAGACGCACTTTTTCCGTGCCGAGTTCAGAGAACGCGCGCGTGACGCGGCGTACTTCATCCACGGAGAGAAAGCCGTTATTGGTGACGCTGCCCGGCTTGTAGCCATCGGGCAGGCAGTAGGTGCAACGGAAGTTACACACGTCGGTAATCGACAAACGTAAGTAGAAAAACTTACGCGCGAAAGCATCAGTAAGTTGTGAAGCCATGTACACCTTTCCAGATCGGGAGGCACAGTCATTTCTTTCTGTACCCTGGTGGCAAATCCGCCACGGCCAGGGCGCCATATCTCTCGACACAGGCGCCAGGGCTAGAGTGTATGTTTTCAGTTTTGAAAACGTGGTTATGGCGATAGTAGCGTGGAAATCGCGACTTCGCCATTGTCGCTTTTCGCTATATAAATTTATACATAACGATGTTATCGTGCATTTTCACTACAGAATACGCAAAAACAGCGCTTTCGCATTGATATACGTCATTATGGATTGTGAGAGGCATCGTCTTTTAGGAGTAGTTGCGTTACTGTGACGCAAGCTTAACAGGATAAGGAATTGGTATGCGCAATCGCACTTTTGCGGATCTGGACCGCGTGGTCGCTCTTGGCGGAGGTCACGGTCTGGGACGCGTCATGTCGTCATTATCGTCACTGGGCTCGCGCCTGACGGGCATCGTGACAACAACGGACAACGGCGGCTCAACCGGGCGGATCCGACGTGCTGAAGGCGGGATTGCCTGGGGTGACATGCGCAATTGCCTTAACCAGCTCATCACGGAGCCAAGCGTGGCCTCGGCAATGTTTGAGTACCGTTTTGGCGGGAATGGCGAACTTTCCGGCCATAACCTTGGAAATCTGATGTTAAAGGCGCTGGATCACCTTAGCGTGCGCCCTCTGGAAGCGATCAATTTAATTCGTAACCTGTTAAAGGTGGATGCATTCCTGATCCCGATGTCTGAACAGCCGGTGGATTTAATGGCGATCGATGCCGACGATCACGAAGTGTATGGTGAAGTGAATATCGACCAGCTTCTTCTGCCGCCAAAAGAGCTGATGACCTACCCCAGCGTACCCGCAACGCGTGAAGCGGTAGAAGCGATTGCCGAGGCCGATCTGATCCTGATTGGGCCGGGAAGTTTTTATACCAGCCTGATGCCGATCCTGCTGGTGAAAGAGCTGGCGCAGGCGCTGCGCAGAACGCCTGCGCCCATGGTCTATATCGGTAATTTAGGCCGCGAACTCAGCCCGGCGGCGGCAAGCCTGGCGCTGGCGGATAAGCTGGGCCTGATGGAACAGTACGTTGGTAAGAAAATTATCGATGGTGTCGTGGTCGGGCCGAAAGTGGATGTATCGGGGATTGGCGATCGCGTGGTGGTGCAGGAGCCGCTGGAAGCCAGCGATATTAAATATCGCCACGACCGCCATCTGCTGCGCGAGGCGCTGGAGAAGGCGATTCAGGCATTAGGTTAGGTTCGTTTTATGCGGCCTGATGCCCTCACCCCGGCCCTCTCCCACAGGGAGAGGGAGAAAACGCCACCGGGCAAAAAACTACGATGCCGCAATAAACAGATCCCGCAGCTGATGCAGCTGATCGCGGATTTGCGCGGCCTCTTCGAACTCCAGGTTCTGCGCGTGCTGCATCATCTGCCCTTCCAGCTCGTGGATCTTCTGCTGCAACGCTTTCGGCGTCAGCGCGACGGTATCCTCTTCCACCACGGAACGGGCCTTGCCGCGGCCTTTCGCTTTGGTCTTCGCAATATTCTGACCCAGCGCCAGGATATCCACCACCTTCTTGTTCAGCCCCTGCGGCGTAATGCCGTGCTCTTCGTTGTAGCGCTGCTGCTTCTCGCGACGACGTTCCGTTTCGCCAATCGCTTTGGCCATCGACGGGGTGATTTTATCCCCGTACAGAATCGCCTTGCCGTTGACGTTTCGCGCGGCGCGGCCAATGGTCTGGATCAGCGAGCGCTCGGAACGCAGGAAGCCCTCTTTGTCCGCGTCCAGAATCGCCACCAGCGACACCTCCGGCATATCCAGACCTTCTCGCAGAAGGTTGATACCCACCAGCACGTCGAACTCGCCCAGACGCAAATCGCGGATGATCTCCATACGCTCCACGGTATCGATATCCGAGTGCAGATACCGCACCTTCTCGCCGTGTTCTTCCAGATACTCCGTCAAATCTTCCGCCATACGTTTGGTGAGCGTGGTAACCAGCACGCGCTCGTTGATGGCGGAGCGGGCACGTATTTCCGAGAGCAGATCATCCACCTGCGTCGCCACCGGACGCACCTCGATAATCGGATCCAGCAGCCCGGTCGGACGCACCACCTGGTCCACCACGTCATCACCGGATTTTTCCAGCTCGTAGTTGCCCGGCGTCGCCGATACGTAGATGGTCTGCGGAGCAAGCGCCTCAAATTCTTCAAACTTCATCGGACGGTTGTCCAGCGCTGACGGCAGTCGGAACCCGTACTCCACCAGCGTCTCTTTACGCGCGCGGTCACCGCGGTACATCCCGCCGATCTGGGGGATCGTAACGTGGGATTCGTCGATCACCAGCAGGCCGTCCGCCGGAAGGTAGTCAAACAGCGTCGGCGGCGCTTCGCCCGGCCCGCGCCCGGAGAGGTAGCGCGAGTAGTTTTCGATGCCGGAGCAGTAGCCCAGCTCGTTCATCATCTCCAGATCGAACTGGGTACGCTGGCTCAGGCGCTGCTCTTCCAGCAGCTTATTGTTCGCCAGCAGCACCTTGCGGCGGTCCGCCAGCTCGGTTTTGATCTCTTCCATCGCCTGCACGATACGCTCGCGTGGCGTCACGTAGTGCGTTTTCGGGTAGATAGTGAAGCGCTGGATCACCGACTCGACGTGACCGGTCAACGGATCGAACAGCGACAGGCGTTCAACCTCTTCGTCGAACAGCTCCACGCGCAGCGCCATATCGTCCGACTCCGCCGGGAAGATATCAATCACCTCGCCGCGCACGCGGAAGGTCCCGCGCTGGAACGCCTGATCGTTACGGGTGTACTGCAACTCCGCCAGACGGCGCAAAATCGCCCGCTGATCGATGATCATCCCCTGCGTCAGGTGCAGCATCATCTTGAGATAGAGATCCGGATCGCCCAGGCCGTAGATCGCCGACACCGAGGCCACCACCACCACATCACGACGCTCCAGCAGCGCCTTGGTCGCCGACAAACGCATCTGCTCGATATGTTCGTTCACCGAGGCATCTTTCTCGATAAACGTGTCGGAGCTGGGAACGTAGGCTTCCGGCTGGTAGTAGTCGTAGTAGGAGACGAAATACTCCACCGCGTTTTCCGGGAAGAACTCTTTCATCTCACCATACAGCTGCGCCGCCAGCGTTTTGTTCGGCGCGAGGACCATCGTCGGACGCTGGAGATCGGCAATGACGTTGGCAATGGTGAAGGTTTTGCCCGAACCGGTAACCCCCAGCAGGGTCTGGTGCGCCAGCCCGTCTTCCAGCCCCTCTTCCAGGCGACGAATAGCCTCGGGCTGATCCCCGGAAGGACGGAAAGCAGAATTCAGTTTAAACGGTTTACTCATGGGCGACGACCTGATGACAGAATAAGCGGCAGGTGAGTAATTTTACTCGTTGTGGCCAGGATTGCCAGTAAAAAACACTGGATGAAAAACCAGTAGCGTGTCAGGATATTTAGCGTAGCGCAGAGAGGATTAGCGCGTTCGCGAGCCAAATTTCGACTGTGACAAAATAAAACACCAGCCTCAGGGGGTTATCCCCAGAACTATTACTTTTTTAACATTTGTCAAGGGCGGTTATGAAAGTTTTATGGCAACAGGTGTCGCTGGCGTTGAGGGAATTGCTTTTATCTAATTCGTTAAAAAATAAAGACTAATTTATTAAGCCGCGTTTCGCATCAATTTGGTCGTAACCCGCGTATTCTCTCGCTTATCGCGGGTTTTCTAACTCTAATGCACAAGGTTATCCACAGGAATAGTGGATAACTGCCTCCAGCCCGTACAGCATGCACTCCAGCAAATTCCCGGTTTTTCCCACGAAGCGGCAGTAAAAAATTTTTATCACTCTTTTTTGCCTGGAAAACGTTCATTTTTTCATAAGCGACTGGCGAGATCTTAATCACAATTCTGTCATTTCTCCTGCACCACGATTCGACATGCGCAGCACCGGGAGTGTGCATTTCGTATAAACGTTCAGCTTTTGATAGTGAGTTATTCCTAAAAATGGCCTTTTTTTAATCATTCTGAAGTTCCTGGCAGGCGTTTTGCAGACATCACTCTGTGCATCACCCCACACATTTTTAAGGAGAGAAAGATGTTGAGTCTGCGTGCTGTAAATCAGTTTTACGGAAGCCAACATACGCTATGGAACGTGAATATCGATTTCCCGCAAGGCATCTGTACGGGCATTGTTGGCCTGCCTGGGATGGGTAAATCCACGCTTATGAACTGCATTACCGGAAAGGTGCCCGTCGAGAGCGGCACCATCATCTGGCATGAGGCTGGCGCGCCGCCGCGTAATTTGCTCAGCCCTGTGTCAGCATTCCCGGCGCCGCCGACGATAGGCTACGTCCCGCAGGATCGGCGAATATTTTCCCAGCTGACCGTCGATGAAAATCTGCATATCGCTATGCGGGCGACGGGGAAACCCGACCCGGCATCAAAAAGTGACGTGTATGCCCTGTTTCCGGAGCTTTATCCGCTGCGACAGAGCCGTGCCTCTGCGCTGTCCCCTGACGACCAGTATCAGCTGGCCCTCGCCAGTGCGCTGGTTAATCGCCCGCGCGTGCTGATTCTGGATGAGCCCATGTATGGCGCAGGGCACGGTTTCGCGCGCAGGCTGGGGCAGCTGCTGGTGCGGCTGAATCGGGAGCTGGGAATGACGGTGCTGTTAGCGGAGCAACAGCTGTCGTTTATCCGCCGGGTAGCGGATCGTTTCTGCATGCTCTATCGGGGTCGTAACGTGGCACAGGGCCACGTTAACGAGCTGGATGACGATCTTATTGCGCACTGGATGGCGCGGGACATAAGGCGCTAAGGTCAAGATAGCGTCCGGTTTCCGCCTGCTCTGCGCCGTCGGCAAGCCACGGGATCTCGCCGAGAAACGGCGCAGGCAGCACCCGCTTCAGCGTCGCCAGATACTCAGGATGGCGTTTTCCCGGCGCTACCACGTCATTGGCAATCCACCCTGCCAGACGCAACCCGGCCTGCTGCACGGCCTGAGCGGTCAGCATAGCGTGATTGATACAGCCAAGCTTCACGCCGACCACCAGAATGACCGGAAGCTGCTCGGCCTGCACCCAGTCAGCAAATGTCTGCTCGTCGGACAGCGGGGTAAACCAGCCGCCAGCCCCCTCCACCAGCACCCAGTCGGCCTGCATTTCAAGAGCGCGTAACCCGCAAGAGAGCACCGAAAAATCAATCGGACGATCTTCATCGGCGCTGACGATGTGCGGCGAGGTGGGTTCAGCAAAGGTATAGGGGTTCACCGCAGAATAGGCCAGCGCAAGGCTGCTGTTACGCTGAAGCGCCAGCGCATCGGTATTGCGTAAGCCTTCCGGCGTCATCTCGCTGCCGGAGGCTACGGGTTTATACCCGGCCGTTGTTTTCCCCAGCAGACGCGCCGCCTGCAACAGCGCGGCGCTGGCAACCGTTTTACCGACTTCAGTGTCCGTGCCGGTAACAAAATAACGTTCAGTCACGTTCAATAATCCCATGAAAAAGATGATAAGAGAGCGGGAATCGGCCCCGCTCCTGCGGCCAGGCCAGCTCGAGACGCTGGAGTTGGCCGCGGGTAAGGGGTCTCTTCTCCCGTCCGGCGTGCAGGTGCGTCGCGCCTATGCCCTTAAGCGATCGCATGGCGCTTAACGCATCGCTAAATTCGAGGGTGACGGTCTGGACCACGCTGCGATAGCGCCAGCCTGCCAGCGCCTGAGTGACCTGTTCGTGTGAAAGAAACCGGTTGGCGTGCGGCTGCGCATCCACTGCCTTCCACGCCTGATTCAGCTCTGGCAACGAACTTTCCAGCAGGGTGGTAAAGGCCACCGCTCCGCCGGGCCGCGCCACGCGGTATAGCTCGCGTAAGGCCTGCGGCAGGCTGGCGCACCACTGCACCGCCAGATGGCTCCAGACGAGGTCAAACAGCGCATCCTCCAGCGGGATGGCCTCAATATCGGCCACCAGATAACGGTCTGCTGACTGCTGCTGGCGGGCCTCATCCAGCATCTGCGCGGATAAATCCAGCGCCGTGACGTGGCTACCCGTTGCACGCCAGTAGCGGCTATTGCCGCCTGGCCCGCAGCCAGCGTCGAGCACCTGCGCAAAACGCCCCTCACCGAGCGCGGCCAGCAGCCCGCGGGCGCTCAGGCGTTGCAGCTCATCGTGCTGTGAATAGCTTTGCGCTGCCCGGCCAAACGCGGCGGCAACGGCCTGTTTATTGACGGGAGACATACAGTGCCTCCAGAAGCGTATCGATATCCTGAGGCTCGTGCGCTGCGGTGAGCGTCAGACGCAAACGCGCGGTGCCTGGCGGCACGGTGGGTGGGCGGATCGCCGTGACCCACTGCCCGCGTTCTCGTAACGCCTGTGCCAGCATCACCGCCCGAGGGTTCTCACCCACAATCACGGGCTGAATGGCGCTGTGCGAGTCGGTAAGCCGGTAAGACAGCTCGCTTACCCCCCGGCGAAAACGCTGAATATGGTCGGCCAGCCGCGCCCGGCGTTCAGCGCCGTCTTCGCCGCGGATCACCGCAAGCGACGCAGAGAGCGCCACGGCCTGCGCCGGGGGCATGCTGGTGCTGTAGATCAGGTGCCGGGCGAACTGCACCAGGTAATCGGCCACCGGCTCGCTGCACAACACCGCCGCGCCGCTGACGCCGAAGCCTTTGCCGAAGGTGACCACCAGCAGTTCCGGCCTGACGCGTTGCTGGTGCGCGCTTCCGCGCCCCTCCTCGCCGGTGACGCCAATGCCGTGGGCATCGTCGACCAGCAGCCAGGCGTTCTGCTGCTTTGCGACGTCATGCAAGGTGGCAAGGGGCGCGCTGTCGCCGTCCATGCTGAATACCCCTTCCGTCACCGCCAGCTGAAGCCCTGAACAGGGTTTACCCAGCAGGACGTTCAGCTGAGAGGCATCGTTATGGGCAAAACGCCGCAGCTGCGCCGGGCTGAGACTGGCCGCTTCAAGCAGGGACGCGTGGCTCAGGCGGTCCGCGACGATGCGGTCATCTTTGCCCATCAGGGCGGCAATCACCGCCTGATTCGCGGCAAAACCGGAGATAAACAGCAGCGCCCGCGGGTACCCCAGCCAGTCGGCCAGCTCTTCCTCCAGCGCGTGATGCGCCGTGGTGTAGCCGCTGACGTGCCCGGAGCCACCGCTACCCACGCCGTAACGATCCGCGCCCTGCTGCCAGGCGCGAACGATCTGCGGGTGCTGGCTCAGGCCCAGATAATCGTTGCTGGAGAAATTACAGAACCGCTCTCCTTCCCGGGTGAGAAAACGGCCTGCACCGTTTTCCACGACCCTGCGTACCCGAAACGCATCCGCTGCCCGCCGCTCGTCGAGCGCGGTCCTGATACGTGCCTGCCAGGTCATACGGCTGCCGCGTTGTAGAACTGGTCGGTGTCGGCGTTGAAAATCTGCTGCTCCAGCTGCTGCTGTTGCTCGTTATCCCCCGCCTGTACCCCGGTCTGGTGTGGGTTCAGCCCCAGCTTGCGGAACAGCTGGACATCTTTGTCCTCTTCCGGGTTTGGCGTGGTCAGCAGTTTGCAGCCGTAGAAGATGGAGTTGGCCCCGGCCATGAAGCACATCGCCTGGGTCTGCTCGCTCATCTGCTCGCGACCGGCAGAGAGGCGAACGTAAGAGGTCGGCATCATGATGCGCGCCACCGCGATGGTGCGGATGAAATCGAAGGCATCCACGTCCTCGTTATCCGCCAGCGGCGTCCCTTTTACCTTCACCAGCATGTTGATGGGCACGCTTTCCGGCGGGGTCGGCAGGTTTGCCAGCTGTAACAGCAGGCCGGCACGATCTTTTACCGTCTCGCCCAGTCCCACGATCCCGCCGGAACAGACCTTGATCCCCGCATCACGCACTTTATCCAGCGTGTCCAGACGCTCCTGATAGGTGCGCGTGGTGATGATGTTGCCGTAGAACTCCGGCGAAGTATCGAGGTTGTGGTTGTAGTAATCCAGCCCCGCCGCCGAGAGACGCTGCGCCTGCTCCTCGTTCAGCGTGCCCAGGGTCATGCAGGCTTCAAGCCCCATCTCCTTCACCCCCTTCACCATCTGCTCCAGATAGGGCATGTCGCGGTCATGCGGATTTTTCCACGCCGCGCCCATGCAGAAGCGGGTCGAGCCAGCGTTTTTGGCCTTGCGCGCGGAGTCGAGCACCTGCTCGACTTCCATCAGGCGCTCGGATTCGAGACCGGTTTTATAGCGCGCGCTTTGCGGGCAATATTTGCAGTCTTCCGGGCAAGCCCCGGTTTTGATCGACAGCAGCGTGCTGACCTGAACATGACGCGGATCGAAGTGCTGGCGGTGCACCTGTTGCGCCTCAAACATTAGCTCCAGGAAAGGTTTGTTGAATAATTCAGTGACTTGCGACATCGTCCAGCGTGCGTGGTGAGCCATCGGGCTTCTCCAAAGGGTTTTGTTAATTGTCGGTTCGGTTTATACTTGTAAACCTAAAACTTTTCAAAATGGTTTACAAGTCGATTATGACCCAGGACGATCTCGCCTTCGACAAGCAGCATATCTGGCACCCTTACACCTCCACGACCCGCCCCCTTCCCGTCTATCCGGTAGCCTCTGCCCACGGCTGCGAGCTGCATCTCGCCAGCGGCGAGCAGCTTGTTGATGGGATGTCCTCCTGGTGGGCGGCGATCCATGGCTACAACCACCCGCGACTGAACGCGGCGATGAAAGCGCAGATTGACCAGATGTCACACGTGATGTTTGGCGGGATCACGCATCAGCCCGCGGTGGATTTATGCCGTCGCCTGGTAGCGATGACGCCTGAATCGCTGGAGTGCGTTTTCCTGGCCGACTCCGGCTCGGTGGCCGTGGAAGTGGCGATGAAAATGGCGTTGCAGTACTGGCATGCGAAGGGCGAAACGCGCCAGCGGTTCCTCACCTTCCGCAACGGCTATCACGGCGACACCTTCGGCGCGATGTCGGTATGTGATCCGGACAACTCCATGCACAGCCTGTGGAAAGGCTATCTGCCGGAAAACCTGTTTGCGCCAGCCCCGCAGAGCCGCTTCGACGGCGAATGGGACGAGATGGACATGGTGGGCTTCGCGCGGCTGATGGCGGCCCATCGCCACGAGATTGCCGCCGTTATTCTCGAACCGATTGTGCAGGGCGCGGGCGGAATGCGGATGTACCATCCCGAGTGGCTGAAGCGCATTCGGAAGATGTGCGACCGCGAAGGGCTCCTGTTGATTGCCGATGAGATCGCCACCGGCTTTGGCCGCACCGGGAAATTGTTCGCCTGCGAGCATGCGGGGATCGCGCCGGATATTCTGTGCCTGGGGAAAGCGCTCACCGGCGGCACCATGACGCTCTCCGCCACGCTTACCACCCGCCAGGTTGCCGATACCATCAGCGACGGCGACGCGGGCTGCTTTATGCACGGCCCGACGTTTATGGGCAACCCGCTGGCCTGCGCCGTGGCAAGCGAAAGCCTCGCCATTCTGGAAAGCGGCGCATGGCAGACGCAGGTGGCGGCGATTGAGGCGCAGCTGAAGCAGCAGCTAAGCGCGGCGGCGGAGGCGAAATACGTCGCGGACGTCCGCGTACTGGGCGCCATCGGGGTAATCGAGACAACGCATCCGGTGAACATGGCCGCGTTGCAGCGCTTCTTCGTTGATCAGGGCGTGTGGGTGCGACCTTTCGGTAAGCTGATTTACCTCATGCCGCCGTACAGCATTTCTGCGGATCAGCTCCGCAAGCTGACCGGGGCAGTGGTTAAAGCCGTTACCATTTCAGCGCATTTCACGATTTAACCCCATGCGTTACACTTTCTGAATGAGTGAGTAACGAGGGAAATCGGATGAAAATCATCAGTAAAGATTTGCGCGACGGCGAAAAGCTGCCGGAACGTCACGTGTTTAACGGGATGGGTTATCAGGGGGATAATATCTCTCCCCATCTGGCGTGGGACGATGTGCCCGCGGGAACCAAAAGTTTTGTCGTGACCTGCTACGATCCGGATGCGCCAACCGGGTCAGGCTGGTGGCACTGGATCGTGGCAAACCTGCCCGCCGACACGCGCGTGCTGCCGCAGGGCTCCGGTTCCGGTCTGGTTGCTCTGCCCGACGGTGCGATTCAGACGCGCACGGACTTTGGCAAAGCGGGTTACGGCGGCGCGGCGCCGCCAAAAGGGGAAACGCACCGCTATATCTTCACCGTGCACGCGCTGGATGTGGATAAGATTGAGGTCGACGAAGGGGCGAGCGGCGCAATGGTAGGCTTCAACGTGCATTTCCATTCGCTGGGTAGCGCGTCGATTACGGCGATGTATTCGTAATCGTGCGGGCTGATGCCCTCACCCCAGCCCTCTCCCTCAGGGAGAGGGAGAAAACCTAACAATTCCCTCTCCCTGTGGGAGAGGGTTAGGGTGAGGGTAAAAATCACAGCACGGAAGGTAACAGCCCCACCAGCCGCCCTTCTTCCAGAAGCTGCATTGCCTTATCAATATCCGGCGCAAAGAAGCGGTCGTCATCGTAGTGCGTAACGTGCTCGCGCAGCGTATGACGCGCCTGCTCCAGCAGCGGGCTGGATGTTAACCCTTCACGCAAATCAATACCCTGACACGCCGCCAGCCACTCCACCGCCAGCACGCCGCGGGTGTTAGAGGCCATCTCCCAGAGGCGACGCCCGGCAGCCGGGGCCATCGAAACGTGATCTTCCTGGTTGGCTGAGGTTGGCAGGCTGTCCACGCTGTGCGGATGCGACAGGGCTTTGTTCTCGCTTGCCAGTGCCGCGGCGGTGACCTGGGCGATCATGAAGCCCGAGTTTACGCCGCCGTTGCGCACCAGGAATGGCGGCAGCTGGGACATGTGCTTATCCATCATCAGCGCGATTCGACGCTCAGACAACGCCCCGATTTCGGCAATCGCCAGGGCGATGTTATCAGCGGCCATCGCCACCGGCTCGGCGTGGAAGTTACCGCCGGAGACCACCTCGTTTTCCTGGGCAAACACCAGCGGGTTGTCGGACACCGCATTGGCCTCCACCAGCAGCACTTCTGCCGCCTGGCGCAGCTGCGTCAGGCATGCGCCCATCACCTGCGGCTGGCAGCGCAGGGAATACGGATCCTGCACCTTCTCGCAGTTGTGATGCGAATCGGCAATGTCGCTGGTATCGGTAAGTACGTGGCGGTACATGGCGGCGGCATCAATCTGCCCGCGCTGGCCGCGCACCTCGTGGATGCGCGCGTCGAACGGACGACGCGAGCCGAGCACCGCCTCAGTGGTCAGCGCACCGCACACCACCGCGGAGGCGAACAGATCTTCCGCTTCAAACAGACCGCGCAGCGCGAAAGCAGTCGACGCCTGGGTGCCGTTAAGCAGCGCCAGCCCCTCTTTTGCCGCGAGGGTGATCGGCGTTAAGCCAGCTTTTTTCAGCGCCTCTTTCGCAGGCAGCCACTCCCCTTGCCAGCGCGCCTGGCCTTCACCCAGCAGGAGCAGCGACATATGCGCCAGCGGCGCCAGATCGCCGGAGGCGCCGACGGAGCCCTTCGCCGGGATCCACGGATAAACTTCCGCATTGACCAGCGCCATCAGCGCCTGGATCACGCTCAGACGAATGCCGGAGAACCCACGCGCCAGGCTGTTGATTTTCAACACCATCATCAGGCGGACGATCTCATCGTCCAGCGGCTGTCCAACCCCCGCCGCGTGCGACAGCACCAGCGAACGCTGTAAATTCTCCAGATCGTGCGTGGCGATGCGGGTCTGCGCCAGCAGGCCAAACCCGGTATTGATTCCGTAGGCGGTGCGCCCCTCCGCCACGATCGCCTCCACGCAGGCTACGCTGTCGTTAATGGCACGGTGGGCGCTTTCATCAAGGGAGAGTGTCACCGGCTGACGCCAGACGTGACGCAGCTGTTTGAGCGTCAGCGAGCCGGGAGTAAGTGTTAACGCGTTCATGCAGGCTTTCCTTGTGTGGCGGGGATCATCGGCAGGTTCAGGCCCTGCTCTTTGGCACAATCAATGGCAATCTCGTAACCCGCATCCGCGTGACGCATCACGCCGGTTGCCGGGTCGTTGTGCAGCACGCGAGCGATACGCGCGGCCGCTTCATCAGTTCCGTCACAGACGATGACCATCCCGGAGTGCTGGGAGAAGCCCATCCCGACGCCGCCGCCGTGGTGCAGCGATACCCAGGTCGCGCCGCTGGCGGTGTTCAGCAGGGCATTCAGCAGCGGCCAGTCGGAGACCGCATCCGAGCCGTCGCGCATGGCTTCGGTTTCACGGTTCGGACTGGCGACAGAGCCGGAGTCCAGGTGGTCGCGGCCAATGACGATCGGCGCGGAGACTTCGCCGCTGCGCACCATTTCGTTAAAGGCGAGGCCGAGTTTTTGCCGCCACTCCAGCCCGACCCAGCAGATACGCGCCGGCAGGCCCTGGAAGTTAATGCGTTCGCGCGCCATATCCAGCCAGCGATGCAGGTGTTCGTCATCGGCGACAATCTCTTTCACTCTGGCGTCGGTTTTGTAGATATCCTCCGGGTCGCCGGACAGGGCAACCCAGCGGAATGGCCCAACGCCGCGGCAGAACAGCGGACGAATATAGGCGGGCACGAAGCCGGGGAAGTCAAAGGCGTTATTCACCCCCATCTCTTTCGCCATCTGGCGGATGTTATTCCCGTAATCAAAGGTCGGAATCCCCATCTTACTGAAGGCCAGCATCGCGGAGACGTGTTCCGCCATGGCGCGTTTAGCCGCCAGTACCGTGCCCTCAGGATCGGTTTCCGCTTTTTGCTGGTAGTCTTCCCACGTCCAGCCTTTTGGCAGATAGCCGTGGAGCGGATCGTGAGCGCTGGTCTGGTCGGTGACCAGATCCGGACGCACGCCGCGCGCCACCAGTTCCGGCAGAATATCCGCCGCGTTGCCGCACAGGGCAACCGACACGGCTTTGCCTTCAGTAGTGTACTTTTTGATGCGCGCCAGCGCGTCATCGAGGTTGTCGGCCTGTTCATCGACATAGCGGGTACGCAGACGGAAATCGATGCGGCTCTGCTGGCACTCAATGTTCAGGGAGCACGCACCCGCCAGCGTCGCGGCCAGCGGCTGCGCGCCGCCCATGCCACCCAGTCCGGCGGTGAGCACCCAGCGGCCTTTCAGTGAGCCGTTATAATGCTGACGGCCCGCTTCCACGAAGGTTTCATAGGTGCCCTGCACAATCCCCTGGCTGCCGATGTAGATCCAGCTACCCGCGGTCATCTGGCCGTACATGGCCAGCCCTTTTGCGTCCAGCTCGTTGAAGTGTTCCCACGTCGCCCAGTGCGGCACCAGGTTGGAGTTGGCAATCAGCACGCGGGGCGCATTTTTATGGGTTTTGAATACGCCCACCGGTTTGCCGGATTGCACCAGCAGCGTTTCGTCGTTTTCGAGATTCGTCAAAGACTCGACAATCGCGTCATAGCACGCCCAGTTGCGCGCGGCGCGGCCAATGCCGCCGTAGACCACCAGTTCGTGGGGATTTTCTGCTACCTCAGGATCAAGGTTGTTCATCAACATGCGCAGCGGTGCTTCGGTGAGCCAGCTTTTTGCGGTGAGCGTGGTGCCGCGCGCGGCGCGGACAACCTGCTTGCGGTATTTATCTGACGACATTGTGTGTTCCTCATAAGGGACAGGTGATGCATTTAGATATACTTGTATAGACAAGCACACACAAGGTCGGATTTAACAAAAAAGATACAATTTTGCTATATTGCGTTAGCGATCACGCTTATAAAACTTATGACATAAAGTGGCCCTGCAACCGGTAGCGATTCCCCGGGAATAGCAGCTTCGCATGCGACACAATTTGCGAGGACGACCAGGTACGACGGCGGATCAGCAGACAGGGATCGTGCTCTTTAATACGCAACAGCTCGCACTCCTGCGGCGTGGCGCGCACGGCTTCCACGATATGCTCCCCTTCCGTCAGCGGGGCGACGAGCGAGAGATACGCATGCGGTGTGGTTTGGGTGTAATCCTGGCTCAGGTAGTCCGGTATCCGCTCCGCGTTGACGCAGCGGTCTTCAATCTGGACCGGAATGTCGTTCTCATAATGCACCATCACCGAATGGAAAATCCGGGTGCCCTCGGTAACGTTCAGCTCGATGGCCTGTTCGGCGCTGGCCTGCGTCTCTTCAAGCACCAGCACCTCGCAGTGGTGCTGATGGTTGCGGGCGGCAATTTCATCGGCAATGCTGCGGATTTCAAACAGCGCCGACTGTCCTTTTGGCTCGGCGACAAAGGTTCCGACACCCTGCAAACGCACCAGCAACCCTTCATCGGTCAGTTCACGCAGTGCGCGGTTGATGGTCATTCGGCTAAAGCCAAACTGCGCCACCAGCTCGGCCTCGGACGGAATGCGGTCATGCGGGCGCCAGACGCCGGCGGCGATTTTTTCGCTGATCGCCTGCTTCACCTTTTCGTAAAAAGGCGCGGGAGGGCTCGGCTGCGGCAGGGGCGAGCGTGAAAACATCATGACTCCTTGAATGTTGTTATGCCCACCAGTGAGCAATTTGCCAGGCCAGTCGGGCGGCAAGCTTCGCCCCCTGTCCGTCCCGATCGTAGTGCGGATTAAATTCCACCAAATCCGCCGCCTGTAGTTTACCGCTTCGGCAGATACGCTCAATCACCGGGAACAGATCCAGCGCCGGGATCCCCAACGCCGCAGGGGCGGACACGGCGGGCATTTCTGCGGCGGGCAGCACATCGAGGTCAACGGTAAGATAAACCCGGTCAGCTTGCGCAAGCACGCTATCCAGCGCGGATAGCGCATCCCGGCGAAAATCGAGATCTTCAACCAGCGTCACGTTCAACCGCTCAGCTTCCTCCCACAGCGCCTGAGTATTCGCCGCACGGCTTACCCCCAGGCATGCGTAGTGAAACGCCCGCGACTGAGACGCGCAGTAGTGCGCCAGCTGGCGGAACGGCGTGCCGGACGTTGCCCGTTCGGCCTTGCGTAAATCGAGGTGCGCATCCAGGTTGATCACCGCAATGCGATCGTTCGGAAAGGCGTCCAGCACGCCGCGCCCGTGCGCCCAGGCGGTTTCATGTCCACCACCGAAAACCAGAGTACGCATCCCGGATTGCTGGCACGCGGTTATGGCCTCGCTCAGCGCCTGCTGTGCCGCCTCCAGCGCGTGGCCTTCAACATAAATAGCGCCCATATCCACGAGGCGCGCATGCCCCTGATGGCTCGCCATATTCGCCAGCGCGCCACGCAACACATCGGGCGCCTGTGCAGCACCGGGCCTGCCCTGGTTACGCTTAACCCCTTCATCACATTCAAAGCCCAGCAGGGCGATGCCTGACGGCGCGGGAGAAAAGTGTTCGCGCTGCTGTATGGTCTGGAAGAGACGTTTCGCGGTGCTGGACTCGGCGCTGTCGTCACGACCCTGCCAGACCTGCGGAGAGACGGGATGCCACAGTTTCATGCTACCTGCCCCCGAAACACGCGTTGATACATAGGATTCCGCCCCGGCTCGTAAACCATCTCAACCGGATGATTCGCCTCCCAGACGACGAAATCAGCCACATAACCTGGCTTTAACTGCCCGTGCGTCGCACCACGTCCTAGCGCCTGCGCCGCATGCCGCGTCACGCCAGCCCAGGCCTCTTCCGGCGTGAGGCCAAACTGGACGCAGGCCATGTTCATTGCCAGATGCAGGCTGGCAAACGGGCTGGTGCCCGGATTGTAGTCGGTAGCCACCGCCATCGGCACGCCCTGCTCTCTCAGCTGCGCCACCGGTGGACGCTGGCGCTCCTGAAGAAAATAGAACGCGCCGGGGAGCAATACCGCCACCGTGCCGCTTTGCGCCATCGCCTGAATACCTGCATCATCGAGATACTCAATATGATCGGCCGACAGCCCTTTATACTGGCTGACCAGCGCCGCGCCGCCGAGATTCGACAGTTGTTCTACATGCCCTTTTACCGGGATCCCGAGCGCGGCGGCGGCCCGGAACAGGCGCTCGGTTTGCGCCGGGGTAAAGCCGACGTTTTCACAAAACACGTCCACCGCTTCAAATAACTCTTTTTGCCACAGCGTGGGCATGATCTGCTCACAGACCAGCGCCAGATAGGCATCCGGATCCTGTCGGTACTCGGCAGGAACGGCGTGCGCGGCCAGCAGCGTCGGGCTGATATCGACCAGATTATTCAGGCTGAGCTGGCGGGCAACCAGCAGCATTTTCTCTTCGGCTTCGGCATTCAGTCCGTATCCTGATTTGATTTCAACGGTCGTTACGCCTTCATTCATCAGCCGCTGGAGTCGCTGCTGCGCCACCGTCAGGAGCGTTTCCGGCGAACTGTTGCGGGTGGCCGTGACCGTGGCGTTAATTCCGCCGCCCTGCGCGCTAATGGTCTGATATGACACGCCGTTAAGCCGTTGCTCCCATTCCGCTGCGCGATCGCCGCCGAACACCAGATGGGTGTGGCAATCGATCAGGCCGGGGGTAACCAGACGCCCGTCGAGATCGACACACTGACGATGCCCGGAGGGGATCTCGGATTCAGGAATAATGGCCAGAATCGTCTGGCCGCGCACAACCAGGGCATGTTGTTCTCTCAGGCCGTAGGGCTCCGCCTCACCTGTCGCCAGGGTTGCCAGTCGCGCATTTCGCCATATCACATCATCGGGATGAAGCTGCTGCATGTGCCTTCCACTTGTCATGGGTTGTATAGACATTTATTTTCATCTACCGCCTGCTGTCAACCGCATTGGGGGAAAATGTTATTTATTTGTGATGACTTTCCCGTCGCCTGCGGGCAAAAATGCAACTTTTCCGGTTTTTATCTTCCCGTTTCGCTCAACTTAGTATAAAAAAGCAGGCTATTTCGTCTATCCAGATAAGACTTGCATACCCAGGAGCATTACCTTGAATATTTCCAGGATTTCCCGTCTGGCGTTGGCACTCGCCCTTGGCGTGACTTTATCCGCTTGCAGTTCAACACCACCGGATCAGCAACCTTCTGAGCAGGTTGCTCCGGGCACCGCTTCCCGTCCGATCCTGTCAGCGGCTGAAGCGAAGAACTTCACCCGTGAGCACTATTTCTCGGCGATGGATCCCAATGCAGCCCCGTGGACGCCTTCTTCTATTAACCTGCCTAAACAGCCAGACTTCGTTGTCGGCCCGGCCGGGGCGCAGGGTGTAACTCACACCTCTATTCAGGCAGCCGTTGATGCGGCAATCACCAAACACAGCGCATCTCGTCAGTACATTGCCATCCTGCCGGGTGAATACGAAGGAACCGTTTATGTTCCGGCGGCACCGGGAAGCATTACGCTTTACGGCCTGGGCGAAAAAGCGGTCGATGTAAAAATTGGCCTGGCGATTGATTCAGAGATCGACAGCACCACCTGGCGCCATCTGGTGAACCCGGCCGGTAAATACATGCCAGGTAAACCGGCGTGGTATATGTTTGATAACTGCCAGCGCAAGCGTGCCGCCACCATTGGCGTGATGTGCTCGGCGGTATTCTGGTCACAGAACAACGGCCTGCAATTACAGAACCTGACCATTCAGAACACCCTGGGCGACAGCGTTGACGCAGGTAATCATCAGGCCGTGGCGCTGCGTAGCGATGGCGACAAGGTACAGATTAACAACGTCAATATCCTGGGCCGCCAGAACACCTTCTTCGTGACCAACAGTGGCGTGCAGAATACCCTTCAGAACAACCGTCTGACGCGTACTCTGGTCACCAACAGCTACATTGAAGGCGACGTGGATATGGTCTCCGGCCGCGGCGCGGTGGTGTTTGATAACACCGACTTCCGCGTAGTGAATTCACGTACGCAGCAGGAAGGTTACGTCTTTGCCCCGGCCACGCAGTCTAACCTGTTCTATGGCTTCCTGGCCGTGAATAGCCGCTTTACTGCTGCTGGCGATGGCGTGGCGCAGCTTGGTCGCTCTCTGGACGTGGACTCCGCCACTAACGGCCAGGTCGTGATCCGCGACAGCGTGATTAACGAAGGCTTTAACATGGCGAAACCGTGGGCGGATGCGGCGATCTCGAAACGTCCTTTCTCCGGCAACACCGGCACGATGGATGATAAAGACAACGTGCAGCGTAACCTGAACGACGCTAACTTTAACCGCATGTGGGAATACAACAACCGCGGTCTGGGTAGCAAAGTGGTTGCTGAGCCGAAGCAGTAAAATGCCTGCTGCCGGGTGGCGGATGCGCCTTACCCGGCCTACCTCATGCATTAACCGCGCATAAAAAAACCTCGCATTTGCGAGGTTTTTTTTCGTCTACGGATCAGTGAGCGTTAATCACAACCCACATCGGCCCTTGTCCGACCGCATAGCGTCCTTTCTCTTCCAGTAGACCCTGCACGCCCTGGATTTCATAGAGCGCGATGTGGTGGGATTTCTGCCCCGCCGCAATCAGGTATTTGCCGCTGTGGTCGACATTAAAGCCGCGCGGCTGGGTTTCTGTCGGCTGGAAGCCTTCAACTGCCAGAACGCTGCCGTCTTCAGAGACGCTGAAGACGGTGATCAGACTGGAGGTACGGTCACAGGCATACAGGTGACGGCCATCCGGCGTGATGTGAATGTCTGCCGCCCAGCGTGTGTCGGAGAAATCAGCTGGCATCATATCCAGCGTCTGTACGCACTCGATCTGCCCGTTAGGATCGTTCAGCTCCCACACGTCTACCGAGCTGTTCAGCTCGTTAACGACATAGGCATACTGCTGATTCGGGTGGAAGACCATGTGGCGCGGGCCTGCGCCTTCCACGGTGGTGACTTCCGCCGGGCTCTGCGCGACCAGATGGCCGTCATCGCTCAGGGTGAACAGGCAGATGCGGTCCTGCTTCAGCGCTGGCACCCACAGCGTGCGGTTATCCGGCGAAATGTTGGCGGAGTGGCAACCTTCTAGCCCTTCTACCACGTCGACGGTTTCAACGGGAATACCGTCTTCCAGGCGGGTGACGCTCACGCAGCCTGCATTGTAGGAGCCGCTGAAGATAAAGTTGCCTTTATGGTCAGTGGAAATATGGGTCGGGCTGCCCGGCAGCGGGGCTTCTGCGGTATAGGTCAGCGCGCCGTCATCCGGGGAGATGCGGTATGCCAGCACGCGGAATTCCGGGCGTACGCCGACATAAAGAAAACGTTTATCCGGGCTGACGACCATCGGCTGCACCTGGCCTGGCACATCAACAACCTGAACCAGCGTAAGCGAACCTTCTGTATTCAAACGCCAGACATGGATCTGCTGACTTTCAGGACTGGCGGTATAAACGGTTTGTTTCATGAATACTCCTGATTATTTTTAACGGTGAATGCTGAATTGTAGTCCGGGATTTTGCAGGGTTCCGCTCTCGGTGTACCATCCCGACAGACCTTAAATTCAACATTAACCCGGAAGAAAAAATGACCTCGCGAGTGATTGCCCTGGATTTAGACGGAACACTGCTTACCCCTCAGAAAACCCTGCTCCCCTCTTCTCTTGAGGCCCTCAAACGAGCCCAGGAAGCGGGGTATCAACTTCTCATCGTAACGGGTCGACATCACGTAGCCATTCATCCTTTTTATCAGGCACTGGGCTTAGATACACCTGCAATTTGTTGTAATGGCACCTATATGTATGATTATCAGGCAAAAAAGGTTTTAGCCTCCGATCCGCTTCCCGTTACGCAGGCGCTGCAATTGATTGATTTGCTGGATGAGCACGCCATTCACGGCCTGATGTATGTGGATAACGCCATGGTGTATGAACGCCCTACCGGCCATGTGATCCGCACCAGCAACTGGGCCCTGTCTCTGCCGGAAGCGCAGCGTCCGGTATTCACTCAGGTTTCCTCCCTGCGCCAGGCGGCGGAAGACGTCGAAGCAATCTGGAAATTTGCCCTGACCGATGAAGACACCGCCAAACTGAATACCTTCGCAAAACATGTCGAGCATACGCTGGGTCTGGAATGTGAATGGTCCTGGCACGATCAGGTGGATATCGCCCGCAAAGGCAACAGTAAAGGAAAGCGTCTGACCCAGTTCGTTGAATCGCAGGGCGGATCAATGCAGGACGTGATTGCTTTCGGCGATAACTATAACGACATCAGCATGCTGGAAGCGGCCGGAACGGGCGTGGCGATGGGTAATGCCGATGACGCGGTGAAAGCGCGTGCTGACGTGGTGATTGGCGATAACACCACCGACAGCATCGCGCAGTATATTTATACCCACCTGCTGTAATCAGGCGGTGATGGAGACGCTCTTGATTTGCGCGTAAAGCCACAGGCCAGGCTTGATGCCCAGCTCATCCCTGGCCCACGGGCTGATGCGCGCCCACAGCGTTCTGCTGCCCACTTCCAGCTGCACTTCCACCTGGCCGTTATCATCAAAACACTGCGCTACTTTTGCGCGCAAAATATTGCGGATACTGGTTTGCAGCGGCGGTTGCAGGACCAGAGAGACATCCGACGCCTGAATGCGGATCCGTAACGTGGACTGAATCGGCGTATCGATTTTATTCACCCACAAATGCTGATCGCCCAGCGCCAGCGCAGTCATCGCGTAGTGCGGATGGTGCTCCAGCACGCTCACCTTCAGAATGCTGCTCTGCTGCTCCTTTGGCAGCCATGGATGCATAACGCTGCTGCCCCACACCTCCTCCAGATTGCCGAATGCCTTCACCCTGCCCGCTTCCAGCACCAGCACTTTGTCGGCCAGATGTAAGATCTCATCCAGCGAATGGCTGACGTAGAGCATGGGCACGTTGATTTCCCGCGCCAGACGTTGCAGATACGGCAGCAGCTCGCGCTTGCGCGGAATATCCAGCGAGGCCAGCGGCTCATCCAGCAGCAACAGTTCCGGCGCGGTTAACAGGGCGCGGCCAATCGCCACGCGCTGTTTTTCACCCCCCGACAGCGACGACGGCAGACGATCCAGCAGCGGTTCGATGCCCAGCAGCGCCACCAGCTTATCGAACTGTCCGGCCATGCTTTTTGCCATGCCGTAACGCAGGTTCCCGCGTACGCTGTAGTGCGGAAACAGGCGCGCATCCTGAAACACATAGCCGATACGGCGTTTGTCCGGTGACAGGCAGACCTTCTTCTCCGCGTCATTCAAGACGCGGTTATTTAACACAATACGGCCAGACTGGGGACGCGTCAGGCCGCTAATCGCATTAATCAGCGACGTTTTCCCCGCCCCGGACACGCCAAAAATGGCGGTGATACCGCTGGCAGGCAGCGTTTCGTTCAGCGTCAGGGTGTGGCTGCCCAGGGTTTGCGTAAAGTTGAGTTCCAGCATCACGGTTTCCCCATCCGTTCACGGCTGAGGCGCGCCAGCCACTCAGACACCAGCAGCGAGACCAGAGCGAGCACAATCGAAATAATACACAGCCGGGCCGCCGCACCTTCGCCGCCCGGGGTCTGAATCAGGGTATACATGGCCGACGGGATGGTCCGCGTCTCGCCGGGAATGTTCGACACAAAGGTGATGGTCGCGCCAAACTCACCCAGCGAGCGGGCGAAGGCTAACACCGTACCGACGATAATGCCCGGTAACGTGAGCGGAAGCGTAATGGTCAGGAATACCCGCCAGCGGCCTGCGCCCAGCGTGCGGGCGGCCTGTTCTAACCGAGTATCCACCCCTTCCAGCGCCAGACGGATAGCGCGCACCATCAGCGGGAAGGACATTACCGCCGCGGCCAGAACCGCGCCGCGCCAGCTGAAAGCAAAGGTCAGTCCGAACCAGTCGTACAGCCATTCGCCGATAAAGCCGCGTCGACCCATGGAGATCAGCAGCAGATATCCGACCACCACAGGCGGTAAGACAAGCGGAAGATGGAGAACACTGTCGAGCAGGGCTTTGCCTGGAAACTTCACGCGAACCAGTAACCAGGCAAAGAACACCCCAAAGGGCAAACTCAGCGCAACCGCCAGGGAAGAGACTTTCAGGCTCAGCAGCACGGCCTGCCATTCAGGTTCGGTCAATATCATTCGTGAGTCGTAAATCCGTAACGTTTAAAGATCGCGGACGCTTCTGGCCCCTTCAGGTAGTCAACGAAGGCCGTCACGCTCGCATTTTTATGTCCATCAACTATCGCAACAGGATATTCCACTTTCTTATGCGAGTCTTCCGGGAAGGTGCCCACCACCTTCACCCCTTTACTGGCGACGGCATCGGAGCCGTAAACGATCCCGAGTGGCGCTTCGTTACGCTCCACCAGCGCCAGCGCGCCACGCACATCTTCTGCGGGAGCCAGCTTCGGCGATAAGGTCTCCCACGCGCCCAGTTTTTGTAGCGCTTCTTTCGCATAAATCCCGGCAGGAACATGCTCCGGATCGCCTACCGCCAGACGGCCACCGTTGAGCAGACGGGTCCAGTCCGTCTGTTTGTTGATGGCGATGTCGCCCTGCTTGCTGTTTGCGGGCGCGACCACCACCAGGCTATTTCCCAGCAGCGTTTCGCGGGTAGCCGTATCAACAGATTTTTTCTCCACCGCGTAATCCATCCATTTCTGATCGGCAGAGATGAACAGATCCGCGGGCGCCCCCGCTTCAATCTGGCGGGCCAGCGTGGACGAGGAGGCAAACGACGAGACCACCTCGACGTTTTTCTCTTTTTTGTATACCGCAGCAATATCCTGCATCGCGTTAGTCAGCGACGCCGCCGCAAAGACCGTGATTTTGCCTTCATCCGCCAGCGCGTGGCCGGTGAGTGAGAGAGTCAGCGTGGCCCCTGCGAAAAGGCGTACCCATGAACGTGCCATTTGAAGCTCCTGTGCGTATCGTTATATACAAATAAATATAACGACATATCGCATGCGTTCCTAGCGCTAAATCGTACCCATTAATGCGTAAACTCAAGGAACGTTGTAAAAGATATCGGCGGGAGAGGAATAAACTTGAGAGCAAAACGCCCGGGCTGGCCGGGCGTTTTGGAGGAAATCATTGCTGCTTTTTAGGCTGGTCACGACGATGACCAATGTTCGAAAAGACGTTGAACACTTCACCCAGGCCGTAGATGGCACCGAGGATGATAGCCATCACTACTGGCACCATGATTACCGCGAATACCAGACTTTTCAACAACTCTAACATGGTTTTCTCCAGATCTTGTGAACGGCTTATTCTACCCTGAAAAGTAAGAAAAACATCCCCTTTTGTGCGGTGCGCTTTCCGCCCCCGGGCATTTGGGTCACAATAGCCTTTTTGCCGGGACACTGATATGCAGGCTGAAATTCTCCTCACCCTACGACTTCAGCAGAAGCTTTTCGCCGATCCGCGACGCATCGCCCTGTTAAAACAAATAGAACAAACTGGCTCGATTAGCCAGGGTGCCAAAAACGCTGGCATCAGCTATAAAAGCGCCTGGGATGCGATTAACGACATGAACACCCTGAGCGAACATACGCTGGTTGAGCGCGCCACCGGCGGGAAAGGCGGCGGCGGCGCCGTGTTGACGCGTTACGGGCAACGTCTGATCCAGCTCTACGATTTACTGGCGCAGATCCAGCAAAAAGCATTTGATGTGCTGAGCGATGACGACAACCTGCCGCTGGACAGCCTGCTGGGCGCCATCTCCCGTTTCTCTTTGCAGACCAGCGCCCGCAACCAGTGGTTTGGTACGGTGACGGGGCGCGATCATTCGCAGGTGCAGGAGCATATTGAGATCCTGCTCGCGGACGGTACGACGCGCCTGAAAGCCGCCATCACCGCGCAAAGTGGTCAACGCCTTGGGCTGAACGAAGGTCAGGAGGTGCTGGTATTACTCAAAGCGCCCTGGATCAGCATCGCACTCAACCCTGAGCAGGCCGCAGAGGCCGACAACCAGCTACGCGGGCGTATCAGCCACATCGAGCGCGGCGCAGAACAGTGTGAAGTGCTGATGACCCTGCCGGATGGACAGTCGCTCTGCGCCACCGTTCCGGTGAACGACGCGACAGAATTAGACGAAGGTGCTGTGGTGACCGCATATTTCAATGCAGACCGGGTAATTATCGCCACATTGTGCTAAGCGCATTGACAACCCCGCTAACACTGAGTATCCCTGACATCTGTTGCTGCAAAAAATGGGATAACACATGTCATCATTGCATATTTCGCAAGGCACGTTTCGTCTTAGCGATACCCGTACCTTATCGCTGCCAGAGTTAACCCTTCGCGCCGGAGAAAGCTGGGCGTTTGTGGGCACGAATGGCAGCGGAAAATCCGCGCTGGCCCGCGCTCTGGCAGGCGAATTAACCCAACTGAAGGGTGAACGTCGGTGCACCTTTACCCGGCTGACGCGCCTTTCCTTCGAACAGCTGCAAAAGCTGGTCAGCGATGAGTGGCAGCGTAACAATACCGATTTGCTCAGCCCCGGCGAAGAAGATACCGGCCGCACGACGGCGGAAATTATCCAGGATGAGATAAAAGATCCTGCCCGCTGTCAGCAGCTGGCGGAGCAATTTGGCATTACCGCCCTGCTTAACCGCCGCTTTAAATACCTTTCTACCGGCGAGACGCGCAAAACGCTGCTGTGTCAGGCGCTGATGAGCGAGCCGGAACTCCTGATCCTGGATGAACCGTTTGACGGACTGGATGTGCAGTCCCGCGCGCAGCTGGCCGCGTTGCTGGCGTCGCTTAACCAGCAGGGATACACGCTTGTGCTGGTTCTTAACCGTTTTGATGAGATCCCGGATTTCGTACATTATGCGGGCGTGCTGGCGGACTGTAGCCTGACCGAAACCGGCGAGAAAGCCGTACTGCTTCGGCAGGCGCTGATTGCGCAGCTGGCGCACAGCGAGAAACTGGACGGTATTACCCTGCCGGAGCCGGATGCGCCTTCGGCACGCCACGGGCTGGATCCTGACCAGCCGCGCATTGTGCTGCGCGATGGGGTGGTTGCTTACGACGATCGCCCTATTCTTAATCACCTCAGCTGGACGGTTAATCCTGGTGAGCACTGGCAGATCGTCGGCCCCAACGGGGCGGGTAAATCCACGCTGCTGAGCCTTATCACCGGGGATCACCCGCAGGGATACAGCAACGATCTCACCCTGTTCGGCCGTCTCCGCGGCAGCGGGGAAACCATCTGGGATATCAAAAAGCACATCGGCTATGTCAGCAGCAGCCTGCATCTGGACTACCGGGTGAGCACCACGGTGCGAAACGTGATCCTCTCTGGCTTCTTCGACTCCATTGGTATTTATCAGGCGGTATCTGACAAGCAGCACAAGCTGGCGCAGCAGTGGCTGGATATTCTGGGTATGGACAACCGGGTCGCCGATGCGCCATTCCACAGCCTGTCGTGGGGACAGCAGCGGCTGGCATTGATCGTCCGCGCGCTGGTCAAGCACCCTACGCTGCTGATTCTGGATGAACCGTTGCAGGGGCTGGATCCGCTCAACCGTCAGCTGATCCGCCGCTTTGTGGATGTCCTGATTAGCGAAGGTGAAACCCAGCTACTGTTTGTGTCCCACCATGCTGAGGATGCCCCCTCCTGCATCACCCATCGGCTGGAATTTGTGCCTGACGGCGAGCAGTACCGCTACCTGCTGAGCAAAATCGATTAACGCGTGGAGGGCGCTGCCCTCCGCTTTTCAGACAACCTGCAACAATACATCTCTATCTCTTTGATCTACAATGCACTCAGTCTGTGAAAAAGCGGGTGTGAAAACCAGTGTAAACGATACCACTATTTTATCCCATGTCACACTTTTCGCGTCTCTGATATGCTATGGTTAATTCATACCATAAGCCTAATGGAGCGAAATATGCGAGTTCTGGTAACAGGTGGTAGCGGTTACATAGGAAGTCATACCTGTGTGCAACTGCTGCAAAGCGGCCACGATGTCGTCATTCTTGATAACCTGTGCAACAGTAAGCGCAGCGTGCTGCCGGTCATTGAACGTCTTTCGGGTAAACAGCCGACTTTCGTGGAAGGCGACATCCGCAATGAAGCGTTGATGACTGAAATCCTTCACGATCACGCGATTGAAACCGTTATCCACTTCGCTGGCCTGAAAGCGGTTGGCGAATCGGTGGCAAAACCGCTTGAGTACTATGACAACAACGTCAACGGTACCCTGCGTCTGATCTCCGCCATGCGTGCGGCCAACGTTAAGAACTTTATCTTCAGCTCCTCCGCGACCGTCTACGGCGATCAGCCAAAAATTCCTTACGTTGAAAGCTTCCCGACCGGTACGCCGCAAAGCCCGTATGGCAAAAGCAAGCTGATGGTAGAGCAGATCCTGACCGACCTGCAAAAAGCCCAGCCTGAGTGGAGCATCGCCTTGCTGCGCTACTTCAACCCGGTTGGCGCGCATCCGTCAGGTGATATGGGCGAAGATCCGCAGGGCATTCCTAATAACCTGATGCCGTATATCGCGCAGGTTGCCGTAGGGCGCCGCGATTCCCTGGCGATTTTTGGTAACGATTATCCCACCGAAGATGGCACCGGCGTGCGCGATTACATTCACGTCATGGATCTGGCCGACGGCCACGTGGCGGCGATGCAGCAGCTGGCGGATAAACCGGGCGTGCATATTTACAACCTCGGCGCCGGGATCGGCAGCAGCGTGCTGGACGTGGTGAATGCCTTCAGTAAAGCCTGCGGCAAGCCGGTGAAGTATCACTTCGCTCCCCGCCGTGATGGCGACCTCCCGGCTTACTGGGCCGATGCCACCAAAGCGGATAAAGAGCTTAACTGGCGTGTCACCCGCACGCTTGATGAAATGGCACAGGATACCTGGCACTGGCAGTCACGCCATCCGCAGGGTTATCCGGATTAAGGATTTGTCATGACGCAATTCAATCCCGTCGATCACCCGCATCGTCGTTTTAACCCGCTCAGCGGGCAATGGATTTTAGTTTCACCGCATCGCGCCAAGCGCCCCTGGCAGGGGGCGCAAGAGACGCCTGCCAAACAGACGCTGCCGCAGCATGATCCGGACTGTTTCCTCTGCCCGGGCAATACGCGCGTGACGGGCGATAAAAACCCGGACTACCAAGGCACCTTCGTGTTTACTAATGACTTTGCCGCGCTGATGACCGATACGCCAGACGCGCCGGAAAGCCATGACCCGCTGATGCGCTGCGAAAGCGCCCGCGGCACCAGCCGCGTGATCTGCTTCTCGCCCGATCACAGCAAAACGCTGCCGGAGCTGAGCGTGGAGGCCCTGAAAGAGGTGGTCACCACCTGGCAGGCGCAAACCGCAGAACTGGGGCAGAGCTATCCGTGGGTGCAGGTGTTCGAAAACAAAGGCGCGGCGATGGGCTGCTCCAACCCGCATCCACACGGTCAGATCTGGGCGAACAGCTTCCTGCCGAATGAAGCCGAGCGTGAGGACCGACTGCAAAAAGCGTATTTCGCCCAGAACGGTTCGCCGATGCTGGTGGATTACACCCAGCGTGAGCTGGCGGATGGCAGCCGTACCGTGGTGGAAACCGAGCACTGGCTTGCGGTAGTCCCTTACTGGGCGGCGTGGCCGTTTGAGACGCTGCTGCTGCCGAAGGCCCATGTTCAGCGCATTACCGAACTCAGCGACGCCCAGCGTGACGACCTTGCTCTGGCGCTGAAAAAACTGACCAGCCGCTACGACAACCTCTTCCAGTGCTCCTTCCCCTACTCCATGGGCTGGCACGGCGCGCCGTTTAACGGCGAAGAGAATCAACACTGGCAGTTACATGCACACTTCTACCCGCCGCTGCTGCGTTCTGCGACGGTACGTAAATTTATGGTGGGCTATGAAATGCTGGCGGAAACCCAGCGCGACCTGACGGCGGAACAGGCGGCAGAACGTCTGCGTGCCGTTAGCGACGTCCATTACCGCGAATCAGGAGTCTAAAAATGAGTCTGAAAGATAAAACACAATCCCTGTTTGCTGAAAAATTTGGCTACCCTGCCACCCATGTTATCCAGGCGCCAGGCCGTGTTAATCTGATCGGCGAGCACACCGACTATAACGACGGTTTTGTACTGCCGTGTGCCATCGACTACCAGACGGTGATCAGCTGCGCGAAACGCGACGATCGTCAGGTGCGAGTGATCGCCGCGGATTACGGCAACGAAATTGACGAATTTTCCCTCGATGCGCCGATCGTGACCCACGACAGCCAGCAGTGGTCGAACTATGTTCGCGGCGTGGTGAAGCACCTGCAAAAGCGTAACAAGAATTTCGGCGGGGCCGATCTGGTGATCAGCGGCAACGTGCCGCAGGGGGCGGGATTAAGCTCTTCCGCATCGCTGGAAGTGGCGGTCGGCACCGTGTTCCAGCAGCTTTATCATCTGCCGCTGGACGGGGCGCAGATCGCCCTCAACGGTCAGGAAGCGGAAAACCAGTTCGTGGGCTGCAACTGCGGCATTATGGATCAGCTGATTTCCGCGCTGGGCAAGAAAGAACACGCTTTGCTGATTGACTGCCGCTCCCTCGGGACCAAAGCGGTTCCGCTGCCTGAAGGTGCGGCTGTGGTGATCATCAACAGCAACTTCAAACGCACCCTGGTGGGCAGCGAGTACAACACCCGACGCGAACAGTGCGAAACCGGCGCGCGCTTCTTCCAGCAGCCAGCCCTGCGTGATGTCTCACTTGATGAATTTAACAAGGTCGCCCACGAGCTGGACCCGGTTGTCACGAAGCGCGTGCGTCATATACTGACGGAAAATGCCCGTACCGTAGAAGCCGCCTCCGCGCTGGCGAAAGGTGACCTGAAACGGATGGGCGAGCTGATGGCCGAATCGCATGCCTCCATGCGTGACGATTTCGAAATCACCGTGCCGCAAATCGACACCCTGGTTGAAATTGTGAAAGCCACGATTGGCGACAAAGGCGGCGTGCGTATGACCGGCGGCGGATTCGGCGGGTGCGTCGTCGCCCTGGTGCCGGAAGAGCTGGTCCCTGCCATTCAGGACGCGGTGGCTAAACAGTACGAAGCCAAAACGGGCATCAAAGAAACTTTCTATGTCTGCAAAGCATCACAAGGAGCCGGACAGTGCTAAACGAAACACCAACACTCGCACCGGATGGTCTGCCGTATCGCCTGTTAACCCTGCGCAACAGCGCCGGGATGGTGGTTACGCTGATGGACTGGGGCGCAACGTTACTTTCTGCCCGCGTACCGATGCCTGACGGCAGCGTGCGCGAAACCCTGCTCGGCTGCGCATCGCCGGAGCAGTATATCGAGCAGACCGCTTTTCTGGGCGCATCCATAGGCCGCTACGCTAACCGCATCGCCAGAAGCCGGTTTACGCTGGACGGCGTAGAATATTCCCTGCTTGCCAGCCAGGGCGAAAATCAGCTGCACGGCGGCCCGGAAGGGTTTGATAAACGTCGCTGGAAGATTGTGCAGCAAAATGACGGTGAGGTCTGGTTCTCTCTGGACTCCCTCGATGGAGACCAGGGCTTCCCGGGCAATCTCACTGCAACCGCGCGCTTCACCCTGACCGAAGATAATCGCATCGCCATTGAGTACCGCGCGACCGTCGATAAGCCGTGCCCGGTCAATCTGACTAACCACGCCTATTTCAACCTTGACGGTAATCAGACCGATGTCCGCAGCCACAAACTCCAGATCCTGGCGGATGAGTATCTGCCGGTCGATGAGATGGGTATCCCTTATCAGGGGCTGAAACCGGTAAGCGGAAATAGCTTTGATTTCCGTCAGCCGAAAACCATTGCTCAGGATTTCCTGAGTGATGACGATCAGCGCAAGGTGAAAGGCTACGACCATGCTTTCCTGTTGCAGGCGAAAGGCGATCTTTCTCAACCTGCCGCACAGGTCTGGTCTGCTGATGAGAAGTTACAGATGACGGTCTACACCACCGCCCCCGCCCTACAGTTCTACTCCGGTAACTATCTGGAGGGTACAACGGCGCGTGAACATGACGCCTACGGCGCCTGGCAAGGACTGGCGCTGGAGAGCGAGTTCCTGCCGGACACGCCTAACCATCCTGAATGGCCGCAGCCGGACTGTGTGCTTCGTCCGGGTGAAGAGTACGTAAGCGTCACCGAGTATCATTTCATTCCGCGCGCTTAATGTCCGGCGGCGCACGGGCCTGCGAATGTAGGCCTGATAAGCGAAGCGCCATCCGGCAAAAAAGCCTGGCCCTCACCGCGAGGGCTTTTTTATCTCCGCCTTGCTGAAAATAGCGGCGATCGCAGACAAAATCATAACCCTGGATTCACATGCATCTTACACTCTCGAACTATTTTCGCTATGGTTAGGGTTAAGCGTTGCTGCTGGCACAGTCACGGCAATATAATGAGAATTGTTATCATTCAAAATGCTTGAGGAGTAAGAAATGGCTAATACTAAGCTTGTCCTGGTGCGCCACGGCGAAAGCCAGTGGAACAACGAAAACCGCTTCACCGGTTGGTATGACGTTGATCTGTCCGAGAAAGGCGTGAGCGAAGCAAAAGCGGCAGGTAAACTGCTGAAAGATGAAGGCTTCACCTTTGACTTTGCTTACACCTCTGTGCTGAAACGTGCCATCCATACCCTGTGGAACATTCTGGACGAGCTGGATCAGGCCTGGCTGCCGGTTGAGAAATCCTGGAAACTGAACGAGCGTCACTACGGTGCGCTGCAAGGTCTGAACAAAGCGGAAACCGCAGAAAAATACGGTGACGAGCAGGTTAAGCAGTGGCGTCGTGGTTTTGCGGTCACGCCTCCAGAGCTGAGCAAAGATGACGAGCGCTACCCGGGCCACGATCCGCGTTACGCGAAGCTGACTGAGGCTGAACTGCCGCAGACCGAAAGCCTGGCGCTGACCATCGACCGCGTTGTGCCTTACTGGAACGAAACCATTCTGCCACGCCTGAAAAGCGGCGAGCGCGTCATTATCGCTGCTCACGGTAACTCCCTGCGTGCGCTGGTGAAATACCTGGACAACATGGGTGAAGATGAAATCCTCGAGCTGAACATCCCTACCGGCGTGCCGCTGGTGTACGAGTTCGACGAAAACTTCAAGCCAGTTAAACATTACTACCTGGGTAACGCCGACGAAATCGCTGCAAAAGCGGCGGCCGTGGCGAACCAGGGTAAAGCGAAGTAATATTCGCCGGACATAAAAAAAGCGTGGAGCAATCCACGCTTTTTTATTGCCCGCGACAAACTTAGCCGCGACGCGCTTTTACCGCATCCGCCAGCTGACGCAGGATCGCATCGGTATCGTCCCAGCCAATGCAGGCATCCGTCACGCTTTTACCGTAGACCAGCGGCTCGCTGCCCTCCAGATTCTGGTTGCCTTCCACCAGATGGCTCTCAATCATCACCCCAATCACTGCACGTTCACCGCTGGCGATTTGCTGACACACATCTGCGCCGACTTCCATCTGCTTTTTAAACTGTTTGCTGGAGTTGGCATGGCTGAAATCGATCATCACCTGCGGTGCCAGACCCGCTTTCTCCAGCCCTGCTTTTACCTCCGCTACGTGTTTAGCACTGTAGTTAGGCTCTTTACCGCCGCGCAGTATGATATGGCAATCGCCATTACCGCTGGTATTCACGATAGCCGAGTGGCCCCACTTGGTCACCGACAGGAAGCAGTGCGGCGCGCCCGCCGCATTGATGGCGTCAATGGCTACCTTAATGGTGCCATCAGTGCCATTTTTGAAACCCACCGGGCATGACAGGCCAGATGCCAGTTCACGGTGAACCTGAGATTCAGTCGTACGCGCGCCAATAGCGCCCCAGCTCATCAGGTCAGCCAGATACTGCGGGGTGATCATATCGAGGAATTCACCGGCAGCAGGCAGCCCGCTGTCGTTGATCTCCAGCAGCAGCTTACGCGCAATGCGCAGGCCGTCGTTGATCTGGAAACTGTTGTCCATATGCGGATCGTTGATCAACCCTTTCCAGCCCACGGTGGTACGCGGTTTTTCGAAATAAACGCGCATCACGATTTCCAGTTCGCCTTTCAGCTCTTCACGCAGGGCGAGCAGGCGCGACGCATACTCTTTGGCCGCAGCAGGATCGTGAATGGAGCACGGCCCAATGACTACCAGAAGACGATCGTCGCTACCTTTCAGGATCTTGTGGATCGCCTTGCGGGCATGAGACACCGTGTTGGCGGCATTTTCGGTGGCGGGGAATTTTTCAAGGAGCGCTACGGGAGGTAATAACTCATTGATCTCTTTAATGCGTAAATCGTCGTTCTGATAATTCATCTTCTTTCCGGCTCTGCCATATCTTTAGTAATGAAAGCAATCCTTTCAATCTAACTTGTCGGCCACGAAGTGTAAACGGGCTTTTACACTTCGCGCAGATAATTCCTGGAATTCGCCTAAAATACGCAACAAAATAGCGAAAAATGAGATCTGGCCTAAGCTTTTTACTTGTAACGACTGTTTTTAAATATTTATACGCGATTCCATCCTGACATAAATCAGGAAACCGGGATCTTTCGCCACTGAACAAGATGCACTGTTGGAGAATGTTATCCAGCGTAACGATAAGAACAGGAGCACCATGATGAAAATGACGAAACTGACTACGCTTTTCCTGACGGCAACCCTTACCCTGGCAAGCGGTAGCGTACTGGCTGCTGATGCAGGCTCATCCGGCAGCAACGGCGACGCGAATGCCGCTGCCGAGGCGGGCCAGGTTGCGCCGGATGCAAAACAGAATATTGCGCCAAACAATGTTGATAACAGTAATATCAACACGGGCAATACCAATACCGGCGGGACGAGCACAGGCACGATGAACCATGACGGTATGAGCACCGACGAGGTGCACAAAAACTCAGTGTGTAAAGACGGAAAATGCCCAGACCCGAATGACAAAGTGGGCAGCGATGCCAATACCAAAACGGACGGTACTACCCAGTAACCTTCCGTAAGGTAAAACAGGGAGAGCGAATGCTCTCCTTTTTTATTTAAGCTCTTAAAAACGCTACACTAAAAATAATAATAAATCAGGAACGATACCATGGCGCACTCCCACTCCCATTCCCACTCCACTGGCGATGAAAATGCCAAACGGCTTTTGCTGGCTTTTGGCGTCACTGCCACCTTTATGATAATTGAGGTAACAGGCGGGCTGATATCCGGATCGCTGGCGCTGCTGGCCGATGCCGGGCATATGCTGACCGACGCTGCCGCGCTCCTGTTTGCTCTGCTGGCCGTGCAGTTTGCCCGTCGCCCTCCCAATGCCCGCCACACCTTTGGCTGGCTCAGACTGACCACGCTTGCCGCCTTTGTGAATGCGATTGCACTGGTTGTCATTACCATTCTTATCGTCTGGGAGGCATTTCAGCGCTTTCGTCATCCCCAACCGGTAGCCGGGACGACAATGATGGTTATCGCCATTGCCGGGTTGGTCGCCAATATTCTGGCGTTCTGGATATTGCACCGCGGCAGCAGTGAAAAAAATCTGAACGTACGGGCCGCGGCGCTTCATGTACTGGGCGATCTGCTGGGTTCCGTAGGGGCCATCGTAGCCGCGCTGATCATTATGGGCACGGGCTGGACCCCCATCGACCCGATTCTTTCCGTGCTGGTATCGTGCCTTGTATTACGCAGTGCTTGGCGGCTGTTGAAAGAGAGCGTCAATGAGCTGCTGGAAGGCGCTCCCACGTCGCTGGATATTGGCGAGCTAAAACGCAATCTGTGTCGTTCCATTCCTGAAGTCCGTAACGTTCACCACGTTCACGTCTGGCTGGTGGGTGAGAAACCGCTTATGACGCTGCACGTTCAGGTTATTCCGCCCCACGATCACGATGCGTTGCTTGAACGTATTCGGCACTTCCTTGAGCATCACTACGAAATTGCGCACGCCACCATTCAGATGGAGTATCAGCCCTGTAACGGGCCAGACTGTCACCTGAACGAGGCGCAGTCCGGCCACTCACACGTCCATCACCATTAACGGGAAAGCGCGCGAGAGCCACGCTCACGCGCGCTGTTAATCCACATGCGGCTACCGTTCAGGGCAATGACGGTCAGCAGCATATACTCCAGCGACATGGCATAAACACCCTGACGGGCAAAAATCACCACGCTAATGACGTTGATGACCACCCACAGCAGCCAGTTCTCAACGTATTTACGGGTCATCAGGATCATTGCGGCAATCGACAACACCATCATGCACGAATCCCAGAACGGGAAGGCATCCGGCTGAAGCACAGGCATCGTCACGTTTAATCCCAGACCCGACATGACCGAGACCGCCACGCGCGTCAGGAAGGCAAATACCGGATCAATAAAGACGGTCATAAAGCCGATAGCCACCACGCAGGCCGCGAACCAGGCGATGGCTTTTGGCAACGGCAGCCAGCGGATTTGCAGTTCCGCCTCCTGCTGACTGTTTTGCCGAGACCAGGCGTACCAGCCATAGATATTGGCTGCGAAGAAGAACAGCTGTAGAAGCAGGCTGGCGTAGAGCTGGATCTGGAAAAAGATGATCGCAAACAGCGTGACGTTTATCAGCCCGAACGCATAGTTGCTGATCTTCTCAAGGCTGGCCAGCCAGATACAGAGTAAACCGGCCAGCGTACCGACCGCTTCAATCCACGACAGGTCATAGCCGCCCGCACCAATCGGAATATGAACCAGGATGTTCTGTGTGCTAAAAAAATCCATTTTTTCTCCGGGGCGTAATGAGTTAAGTACGTAGTGTAGCCGCAAAATCCAGCATACGGTTAAGTGGAATTAACGCGCCTTCACGCAGAGCGGCATCCACGTGGATCTCATGCGCTTCGCCACCGTTCTCCAGCCCCTCCGCAAGCGCTTTGAGCCCATTCATCGCCATCCACGGACAATGCGCGCAGCTTCGGCAGGTCGCCCCTTCTCCGGCGGTCGGCGCTTCGAGCAACGTTTTTTCCGGCACGGCCTGCTGCATCTTATAGAAGATACCGCGATCGGTCGCCACAATGAGCTGCTTGTGCGGGAGGGTTTTCGCAGCATGAATAAGCTGGCTGGTTGACCCGACGGCATCCGCCATGTCGACGATGGACTGCGGGGATTCCGGGTGCACCAGAATCGCGGCGTCCGGGTATAACCCTCTCATGCGCGTCAGGGCCTGGGTCTTAAACTCGTCGTGAACGATACAGGCACCCTGCCAGCACAGTACATCCGCACCGGTCTGTTTTTGTACGTAGTTTCCCAGGTGACGATCGGGCGCCCAGATGATTTTCTCCCCCAGGCTGTCCAGATGCTCAATCAGCTCAACGGCGATACTGGACGTCACTACCCAGTCTGCCCGGGCTTTCACCGCCGCAGACGTGTTGGCATAGACCACCACGGTACGATCAGGGTGGGCATCACAGAAGGCGGTGAACTCATCAATCGGGCAACCGAGGTCAAGGGAGCATTCGGCATTCAGCGTCGGCATCAGTATGGTTTTTTCCGGGCTGAGAATTTTTGCCGTTTCGCCCATGAAGCGCACACCTGCAACCAGCAGCGTGGAGGCAGGATGTTTAGCACCGAAACGCGCCATTTCCAGGGAGTCTGAAATACAGCCGCCCGTCTCTTCCGCCAGCTGCTGAATTTCCGGGTCGGTGTAGTAATGCGCCACCATCACCGCATCACGCTCTTTAAGCAGGCGCTTGATTTTCTCACGATAGAACTGTTTTTCATCCCGGCTTAGCGGAGCGGGCTTCGGCGGGAAGGGATAGATTGCGGTTTCGGGATCAAACATCACACTCATTATGGCTTCTCGTTTTACTGGCTTAACAATATTGCCTTTGTTTTGCATGAGATAACAAAAATGAGGCAATGGTGTTTTATATACTAAACAAGATAGCGAATTTGAGGGGGAATGTCATCGGGATTTGATACCGGTAGCATTTGTCGGGTGGCGGCTTCGCCTTACCCGACCTACAAGGCCCTGACGAACGACAGATAGCAAAAAGGCGCCTTTAGGGCGCCTTTCAACACTGGTGGGTCGTGCAGGATGACTCGGCTTCGCCTCGCCCTTCGGGCCGTTGCTAAAGCAACGTTATCCTTCACGTTTAATATCTGAGTAAAACATTAAAATTGGTGGGTCGTGCAGGATTCGAACCTGCGACCAATTGATTAAAAGTCAACTGCTCTACCAACTGAGCTAACGACCCCTTGCGGGATGTACTTCAAATCTATTCAGGCTGGTGGGTCGTGCAGGATTCGAACCTGCGACCAATTGATTAAAAGTCAACTGCTCTACCAACTGAGCTAACGACCCATTCGGGTGTTGCCTGAATCATCACTCGGAACCAATAAAATTGGTGGGTCGTGCAGGATTCGAACCTGCGACCAATTGATTAAAAGTCAACTGCTCTACCAACTGAGCTAACGACCCGAGTGGTGGGTGATGACGGGCTCGAACCGCCGACCCCCTCCGTGTAAAGGAGATGCTCTACCAACTGAGCTAATCACCCACTCTGTACTGCCGGAACTGCTTTAAGTGGTGGGTCGTGCAGGATTCGAACCTGCGACCAATTGATTAAAAGTCAACTGCTCTACCAACTGAGCTAACGACCCACTTTTGCGCTGCTTTCACGTTGTTTGATATCCCGTGGCAACGGCGGCATATATTACTGATTTAAGAATTCTGCGCAACAAAAATTTCGATGAAGATCACTTAACTGCTTAGGAATCATGCTGCACGACCAGAAATGACGCGATTTCTGGTCATGCGATAATCAACCCATCGAACTCAAACGTTTTTGCGCTTGTTTGGCGCCGTCTGTACCCGGGAATTTCGCAACCACCTGCTGATAAACCGCTTTGGCTTTTGCAGTGTCGCCTTTGTCCTGCATGATCACGCCGACTTTATACATCGCATCAGGCGCTTTCGGTGATTTCGGGTAATTTTTCACCACAGAGGCAAAATAAAACGCCGCATCATCCTTTTTACCCTTGTTGTAATTCAACTGACCCAGCCAGTAGTTCGCATTTGGCTGGTAAGTGGAATCAGGGTACTTCTTAACGAAGTTCTGAAACGCAACGATAGCATCGTCCTGGCGCGATTTGTCCTGCACCAGGGCAATGGCCGCGTTGTAGTCCGTATTCGCGTCACCGCTCTGTACAGGCGCACCAGACGACGCGGAGGCATCTGCCGCAGGTGCAGGCGTCGCCGCACCGCTTTGATCGCCTGCTGCTGGCTGTGCTGCTGCTCCGCCGCTGTTCAGGCTATCCATCTGCAACAAAATTTGCTTCTGGCGCTCCACAACCTGATTAAGCTGATACTGACTCTCCTGGATCTGGCCACGAAGGGAATCAATATCATTCTGGTTATCGGAAAGCTGCTGCTGGAGTTGAGTTAAAAGCTGGCTGTGAGCGTTAGAAATACGCTCGAGTTGAGTGACCCGGTCTTCTACCGAGCCTGAGCCGACACTACTGATTGGTGCCTGAGCAAAAGCGGCCCAGGGGGCCGCTATTCCAACCAGTAACGACAGACTCATCAGATGATGTCTGAAGTTACTGCTCATGCAATTCTCTTAGTAAACGAGTACGGCACGACGGTTTTTGGAGTAAGCCGCTTCGTCGTGACCCAGTACTGCTGGTTTTTCTTTACCGTAAGAAACGATGGAGATCTGGTCAGCAGAAACGCCTTTACCCTGGAGGTACATTTTCACAGCGTTTGCACGACGTTCACCCAGGGAGATGTTGTACTCCGGAGTACCACGTTCGTCCGCATGACCTTCTACGGTGACTTTGTAAGACGGGTTGCTACGCAGGAAGTTTGCGTGCGCATCCAGCATTGCAGCGAAGTCAGAACGGATGTCGTATTTATCCAGATCGAAGTAAACGATGTTGTTCTGCTGTAACTGCTGCATCTGAAGACGCGCTTGCTCTTCAGAAGACATATTGCCATTGCCGTTAGCGTCCATACCGGTGCCGGCACCCATCATGCCTTCGCCGCTCTGGTCATTGCTTGCGTTCTTGTTAGAAGAACACGCTGCGATTGCCATAACAGGCAGAGCGATCATCAGCCCCTTCAGCACTTTGTTCAGTTGCATTTCTAAGATTCCTTTAGTAATCAATTAATTATTATTACAGATACGGCGACCAGGCAGGTGATTTTACCTGTCCATCAGTTGCCGGAAGACGCGCTTTGAAACGCCCATCTGTAGAAACCAGATTCAGCACGGATCCCATCCCCTGAGAAGAGCTGTAGATTACCATGGTGCCGTTAGGTGCCAGACTTGGCGTTTCATCCAGGAACGTTGACGACAGTACTTGTACGCCCCCCGTTACCAGATCTTGTTTGGCAATGTGCTGCTGACCACCCGCAGTACTGACCATTACCATTGTTTTACCATCGGCACTGACGTCAGCATCCTGGTTCTGAGAACCTTCCCAGGTAATACGCTGCGCTGCTCCGCCGTTGATATTCACTTTATAAACTTGTGGACGACCTGCCTGGTCAGACGTAAAGGCCAGATTCTGGCTGTCCGGGAACCAGGTTGGCTCAGTGTTGTTGCTACGACCATCCGTGACCTGACGGATCTGACCAGAACCAATATCCATCACGTACAGGTTCAGGCTACCGGTTTTAGACAGGGCAAACGCCAGTTTGGTACCGTCCGGAGAGAACGCAGGCGCACCGTTGTGACGCGGGAATGACGCAACCTGACGCACAGCACCGTTAGAGAGCGTCTGGATGACCAGCGCGGAACGGCCGCTTTCGAAGGTCACGTACGCCAGCTTAGAGCCGTCCGGAGACCATGCCGGAGACATCAGCGGCTGTGGTGAACGGTGTACGGTGAACTGGTTGTAGCCATCGTAGTCAGAGACGCGCAGCTCATAAGGGAACTGGCCGCCGTTGGTCTGTACTACGTACGCGATACGGGTACGGAACGCACCTTTAATACCGGTCAGCTTCTCAAACACTTCGTCACTCGCCGTGTGGCCTGCGTAACGCAGCCACTGCTTGTTCACCTTATACGTGTTTTGAGCCAGAACGGTACCCGGCGCACCGCCAGTATCCACCAGCTGATAAGCGACGTTATAGCCGCCGTCTGGCGCAGGAGTAACCTGTCCGACAACCACGGCATCAATACCCAGTGCAGACCATGCAGCAGGTTGAACTTCCTGAGCGGTACCCGGCTGCTGCGGCAGACGAGAACGATCTAAGGGGTTAAATTTACCGCTGTTACGCAGGTCAGCTGCAACAATGCCGCCAATATCTTCAGGCGCAGCGCCCGGGCCTGCCCACTGGAACGGAACGACACCGATTGGACGCGCTGAGTCGTTCCAGTCGGTAATGTCGATGCTTACTGTGGCATGCACTGCTGACGTCAACAGTACTAAAAAACCAAAAGCTAATCGTAATGCCTGCTTCATCATATCTCCCTTATCCGAACAATAAGTCCTGGATAATTTAGCAGAAGGTTAACAAACTCAAATACACAAAACTATCAGAACCCGATAACCGCAGCTCTGCTTATGGCTTAAAGTTCAGCGAAGCGTCTTTGAACACTTCATAGACAGCCTGTGACGGAGGTTTTGGCAATTTTGCCTGGTTCACTGCCACAAGTGCAGCCTGGCATAACGCTTCATCTCCCCCTTCTGACTCAACGCTCAGCACCATACCATCCGTAGCCAGTTTAATATGCAGTCGGCACGTTTTCCCGGTATAGAGCGATTTATCGTTAAGTCTGCTGGCAATAGCCGCAGCAATCTGATTCTTATAGTCGTTGATCTCAGCGCCAGAAGCACCGTTGTTCTTAGTGTTACCACTTCCTGCCGGTGCTGCGTTACTTCCTTTCGCCCCACCGCCCGTTTTCGGTGCATTCTTACCGGAGCTCAGGTCGCCCAGCAGATCGTCAACCCCTGCGGCAGCGGCTTTTTCCGCAGCAGCGGCCTTTTTAGCCGCGGCTTTTTCGGCAGCCGCTTTCTTATCAGCAGCGGCTTTCTCAGCTGCCGCTTTTTTATCAGCAGCGGCTTTTTCCGCAGCGGCGGCTTTTTCTGCCGCAGCTTTCTCGGCGGCGGCCGCTTTTTTCGCAGCATCGGCAGCCGCTTTCTTCTCTGCTTCCTGCGCAGCTTTTTTGGCGGCTTCCGCTTCGGCTTTCTTCTGTGCGTCAGCCGCCGCTTTTTTCGCCGCTTCAGCTTCTGCTTTCTTCTTCGCATCAGCAGCGGCTTTCTTCGCCGCTTCGGCTTCCGCTTTCTTCTGCGCATCAGCCGCCGCTTTCTTCGCCGCTTCTGCGGCTAACTTAGCCTGAGCATCTGCCTGCGCCTTCGCGTCTGCTGCGGCTTTGGCTGCCGCCTCTTCCGCCTGCTTCTGCTGTTCCTGAGCTTTCTTCGCTGCGGCTTCAGCCTGTTTCTGCTGCTCCGCCTGCTCTTTTGCGGCTTCCTGCGCCTGCAAACGCTCTTTCTCAAGCTGCTTCAGACGTTCCTGCTCGGCGGCCTGCTTTTCACGCAGCTCTTCCGCCTGCTGTTGCGCCTGTTTTTCACGCTGTTCTTCCGCGCGTTTTGCGCTCGCCTGCTGCTGTTGCTGGCGATTATAGTTCTGCACTACCGCACCGGGATCCACCATGACGGCGTCGATGGACGAGCCTCCACTGCCGCCTGATGCATCAAGGTGCTCATCGAACGAACTCCAGATCAGCGCTGCAAAAAGAATTACGTGCAGCACTGCGGAGACGATTATCGCTCGCTTAAGCTTGTCGTTCTGTTCGGTTGCCTTTGACACTATCGGTTCCCAAAAACTACGCAGATGATCAAATAGGCTGAGTCATTAAGCCAACTGACTTAACGCCCGCGCTATGTAGCAAGTTCAGCGCTTTGATAATTTCATCATATGGTACGTCTTTCGCACCACCGATTAAGAAGACCGTCTTCGGATTTGACTCCAGGCGTCGTTGCGCTTCAGCAATAACCTGCTCTGGCGGAAGCTGATCCATACGATCTTTCTCTACCACCACGCTGTACTGCCCTACGCCGGAAACCTCAATGATGACCGGAGGATCGTCATTGGTGCTTACCGCCTGTGATTCTGTCGCATCCGGCAGATCAACTTCCACGCTCTGGGTGATGATGGGCGCTGTCGCCATAAAGATCAGCAGCAGCACCAGCAGCACGTCCAGTAACGGAACGATATTGATTTCGGACTTGAGCTCGCGACGACCTCGTCCACGCGATCTGGCCATGGTTTACCCCTTGTTGCTCTCGGTGCTGGTAAACGCCTGACGATGCAGAATCGCGGTGAACTCTTCCATAAAGTTGTCGTAGTTCAGTTCCAGTTTGTTCACGCGCTGGTTCAGACGGTTGTACGCCATTACCGCCGGAATTGCGGCGAACAGACCGATTGCGGTCGCGATCAGTGCTTCTGCGATACCCGGCGCAACCATCTGCAACGTTGCCTGTTTCACCGCCCCAAGGGCGATAAAGGCGTGCATGATCCCCCACACCGTACCAAACAGGCCGATATACGGGCTGATGGAGCCAACGGTTCCGAGGAAAGGAATATGCGTTTCAAGATTTTCCAGTTCGCGGTTCATGGAGATGCGCATCGCACGCGACGCTCCTTCTACCACGGCTTCCGGCGCATGGCTGTTAGCGCGATGTAAGCGAGCGAACTCTTTGAAACCGCTGTAGAAAATTTGTTCGGAGCCTGAAAGGTTATCACGGCGTCCCTGGCTTTCCTGGTACAGACGAGAAAGCTCAATACCCGACCAGAACTTATCTTCAAACGCTTCGGCTTCGCGGCCAGCGGCATTGAGGATACGCGTTCTCTGGATGATGATGGCCCAGGATGCGATTGAAAAACCAATCAAAATCAACATGATAAGTTTAACCAGAAGGCTTGCCTTCAGGAACAAATCAAGGATATTCATGTCAGTCACTGCTTAAACTCCGCGACAATAGACTTAGGAAGCGCACGAGGCTTCATTATGGTTGGATCAACACAGACAATCAGGACTTCAGCTGAGTTCAGTACCGTATTCTCTGCATTGACTATCCGCTGCGTGAAAACCAGTGAAGTTCCGCGCATTGATGTAATTTCTGTTTGAACTTCGAGCATATCGTCGAGTCTGGCAGGCGCAAAATACTCAAGCGTCATCTTGCGTACCACGAAGGCAACTCGCTCAGCCAACAGCACCTGTTGACTAAAGTGATGATGGCGCAGCATCTCTGTGCGTGCCCGTTCATAAAAAGCAACGTAGCTGGCGTGGTAGACCACACCACCGGCATCAGTATCTTCGTAATAGACACGTACCGGCCATCGAAACAGCGTTGTATTCACTTTACATCCCGGTAATACAAGAAAAGTTGGAGCTTTCAAACTTCGCTACTATACGCGCGGGAATGATGGTTTGGAATGGGGGAAAGTAAACGGAGAGTAAATTTTTATGGGCCAGGGTAAGCCCATAACGTTAACGGACATTTCTTATTCAGAAGAAGAAGAAAATCAAACCGGCGAGGAGAACCAGATCGGCAATCAGTGGGCAGAAGATGCCCTGCCAGTGAAGCGCTTTCGGACGAAAGCCGACACCGTGAATCACGCCTGCGCACACCGCCCACATAATCAGGAAGCCGTGCCAGATTTCAAGCTCGCTGGTTTTCGCCGCGAAGCGCGACGGGTCCCAGAAGATACAGCCTGCCAGCAGTAATGCCATAATGAGGGAAAGCGCCCTCAAGGGGCGCTTATCCATTACCGCATATAACGTTGCGATAATATTCATTAGTGCTTTTCTTCACCTGCTTTGGTCGCTTCTACATGCTCAAGCGCCAGGGCAGTGATGACACCAAACGCACAGGCAAGAAGCGTCCCTAAAATCCATGCGAAATACCACATATTCAGCTCCTTACTTAGTACATAGAGTGGGTGTTGCTTTCGATATGTTCTTTAGTGATACGACCGAACATTTTCCAGTAACACCAGATGGTGTAAGCCAGAACAATCGGAACGAACACGCAAGCAACATAGGTCATTAAGTTCAGCGTCATATGGCTGGACGTTGCATCCCACATGGTCAGACTGGCATTCATCATGGTGCTGGATGGCATCACGAACGGGAACATCGCAATACCGGCCGTCAGGATGATGCACGCCAGCGTCAGGGAAGAGAATACGAACGCCAGAGCGCCTTTCTCCAGACGAGACGTCAGCACGGTCAGCAGCGGCAGCAGCACACCCAGAGCCGGGATAGCCCACAGCACAGGGGTATTGTTGAAGTTCACCAGCCATGCACCGGCCTGACGCGCCACCTCTTTGGTCAGCGGGTTAGACGGCGCAGCATGGTTGATAGCAGACGTCACCACGTATCCATCAATACCATACACCACCCACACGCCTGCCAGCGCGAAGCAGACCAGCGTCACCAGCGCCGCCACCTGAGCGGTAGCGCGGGAACGCAGATGCAGTTCACCTACGGTACGCATCTGGAGATAGGTTGCCCCCTGGGTGATGATCATCGCCACGCTCACCACGCCCGCCAGCAGACCAAACGGATTCAGCAGCTGGAAGAAGTTACCGGTATAGAACAGACGCATATATTCGTCGACGTGGAACGGTACGCCCTGCAACAGGTTACCGAACGCTACACCAATGACCAGCGGTGGAACGAAGCTACCGATGAAGATGCCCCAGTCCCACATGTTACGCCAGCGGGTGTCTTCAATCTTGGAACGGTAGTCGAAACCCACCGGACGGAAGAATAAAGAAGCCAGCACCAGAATCATCGCCACATAGAAGCCGGAGAACGCAGCCGCGTAGACCATCGGCCAGGCAGCGAACAGCGCGCCGCCTGCGGTGATCAGCCACACCTGGTTACCGTCCCAGTGCGGGGCGATGGAGTTGATCATGATTCGACGCTCGGTGTCATTACGACCGAGGAAACGGGTGAGCATGCCCACGCCCATGTCGAAACCATCGGTGACCGCAAAACCAATCAGCAGAACACCGATCAGCAGCCACCAGATAAAACGCAATACTTCATAATCGATCATTTGATGACTCCTGTCTTAGCGTGCCGGCTGAGTAGTCGCAACAGACTGCTCGTAGTGGTAGCGACCGGTTTTCAGGCTGCTTGGGCCAAGGCGCGCGAACTTGAACATCAGGAACAGTTCAGCCACCAGGAACAGGGTGTACAGACCGCAAATGAGCAGCATGGAGAAGATCAGGTCGCCTGCGGTCAGGGAGGAGTTTGCTACCGCTGTTGGCAGCACCTCACCGATCGCCCACGGCTGACGGCCATATTCCGCAACAAACCAGCCGGACTCGATAGCAATCCATGGCAGTGGGATACCGTACAGCGCGGTGCGCAGCAGCCATTTTTTCTCACCGATACGGTTACGAATGACTGACCAGAACGAGGCCGCGATGATCAGCAGCATGATAATGCCGCAACCCACCATGATGCGGAACGCGAAGTACAGCGGCGCAACGCGTGGAATAGAGTCTTTGGTTGCCATCTGAATCTGCGCTTCCGTCGCGTCGGAGACGTTCGGGGTATAGCGTTTCAGCAGCAGACCGTAACCGAGGTCTTTCTTCACGTCGTTAAATTGATCGCGAACGGCCTGGTCGGTAGAGCCGGCGCGCAGCTGTTCCAGCAGCGAGTAGGCTTTCATCCCGTTACGGATACGCTCTTCATGCTGCACCATCAGATCTTTCAGGCCAGTCACCTGTTTGTCGACTGAGCGCGTGGCGATAATACCCAGAGCGTAAGGAATTTGAATGGCGAAGCGGTTTTCCTGCGCTTCCTGGTCAGGCACGCCGAACAGGGTAAACGCTGCCGGTGCCGGCTGGGTTTCCCATTCAGCTTCAATTGCGGCGAGTTTGGTTTTCTGCACGTCGCCCATTTCGTAACCGGATTCATCACCCAGAACAATAACGGACAGAATCGCGGCCATACCGAAGCTTGCTGCGATAGCAAAAGAACGCTTGGCAAAGGCGAAGTCGCGGCCGCGCAGCATATAGTAGGAGCTGATGCCCAGCACGAACATCGCGCCGCACACATAGCCAGACGCCACGGTGTGAACGAATTTAACCTGAGCAACCGGGTTCAGGACTAGCTCAGCGAAGCTGACCATCTCCATACGCATGGTTTCGAAGTTGAAATCAGATGCGATTGGGTTTTGCATCCAGCCGTTCGCCACCAGGATCCACAGTGCGGACAAGTTGGAGCCTAATGCCACCAGCCAGGTTACCGCCATATGCTGGACTTTACCCAGACGGTCCCAACCGAAGAAGAACAGACCTACAAAGGTGGATTCGAGGAAGAAGGCCATCAGACCTTCAATGGCCAGCGGCGCACCGAAAATATCCCCCACATAGTGGGAATAGTAAGACCAGTTTGTCCCGAACTGGAACTCCATGGTCAGACCGGTTGCCACGCCCAGCGCAAAGTTGATACCAAACAACTTGCCCCAGAACTTGGTCATATCTTTATAAATCTGTTTGCCGGAGAGGACGTAAACCGTTTCCATGATGGCCAGCAGGAACGCCATACCGAGCGTCAGCGGCACAAACAGGAAGTGGTACATCGCGGTCAAGGCAAACTGTAAGCGCGACAGTTCGACTACGTCTAACATTATGACTCCTTGCTCATCGCATGAAGACTCCGAGAGTGAACCCCGTTAGATAAGGATCCACACGCATGCCCCAATACAAAGTAATCTGCTTCCCTTCTTCGTTGCTTATTCTCTACATGAGGAAAAAGCAATGATGAAAGGTTACAAATACGTTAAGAAAAAACCAAATTGATCCCGTAAATATAATACGCTGCAAAACCCTTACAATAAACAGGTTTTTATTCGAACAGATTTACGTTTTTCGACGGCGATCAATTTATAGCAAAATTACCACTTTTCGGCCATTTTGATCGGGAACAATTTAACGCCTTTTGGAGCCTTTTTCCAAGGATTAAACATTGATTTAAATCAAAAACAGCCAGAGCTGTTAATGATGTTTCTTTGTGGTACGGATAGTAAAAACCTTGTTAATAATATGTATATTTAAAGGCGTTATTGGTTAT